>NZ_JAOCDF010000026.1:0-52693 GCF_029840775.1 Empedobacter sp. GD03865 | reverse complement strand
ATTAATCCCCACATAAACTAAAATTGTTAATAGTAATAGATATAAAATATAGTAACCTTTAAAAAAAAAACTTTGGAACCAATATATAAATATTAATATATGTTTTTAATACAAATACTACAAATAGTAAAAGAATAACATAATATCTATATACACCATAATAATTAGATGCAAACGTAGAACTATATATCACTAATAAAAATCCAACTATAAAAAGTAAATGACGAGAAAATCTAAACTTTTTATCTACTAAAAAATTTATGATTTTTTGATTTTTTGATTGAGGTAACAATGAATTCATTTTTATAAAAATCTTATCTATAACAAAGGTAATTGATTAATCTATTCCATTATTAAAGTTTATACGAACCAACGTTTTTATTATACTTCTTCTTTTTTTTTCTGGTTGGTATAAAAAAATCTAGTGTTGGTATAAAAAACGATCAAAACTATTTTTTTATACTTTTCTTAGCTATTCAATTTACAAAACATGAAATACTATGAGTGTGAAAAATTTTAATTTTTGGGTAAATAAGTTAAATCTTCTAAATTTTTCTGCAACAGAAAAAGAAGATAAAATTATTCAAATAACAGATTTAAATCGTTTTATACAATGCTACGATCCGACATTAGAAATTGTAGATTGTATACATCATGATTTTTGTATTATTGAGAAGAATGAACATATTAAAGAAGTAAAGTTAATGGATATTTCTAATCTTAAAAATAACGAAACAATTTCTATAAATAGAAACAAAGAATCTTGGTTTGTTCTTGTAAATGACAAATTAGACACAACCTTAAAATCAATTTTAAAAACAATAGAAGAACACAATATCAGTAAGATTTATGATAAGGTATTTGTCTTCAATTTTTTCCAATCGAGTATTCACGAAATCAAATAAAAATTAATGCATTCAATACAACAAAAAGCAATTACAAGCTTATTGCTTTTACTTTCAACTTTGTCATTCGCTCAAAAAAAAGATAGTATTCAAAAAAGAGCTGTCGTTTTTGTTGCAGATAAATTCCCCTCTACCCGTGTTCTTAATGTAGAATATACAAATCTTACACCTTATAAATTTTCTCAAAAGTTAGAAGATAGCAACTTTAATTTACCCGAAAGTAAAGTGAAAAACTTTCAACAAATAAAGGCAAATGCGAATTTATATTTTTTCAAAAAAGAAAAATGGACGATATCTACAGCACTTAATTATAAGTACACGACAGCAAATATAGATAACCTTAGTTCTACTATGAATGAAACGAAACAAAACTTTCATTATCATTCGGAAGCTGTAACTGCAAGTCATATTTCTAAACTATGGAAAAAAACAGCAATTTATTCAGCTACTCTATCAGTTGATGGTAACGAAAATAGTTTTGAAAGATTCCGTGGTTTACTAACAGGTAGTATAATGATTACAGCAAACGAAAGAACCAAATTACTTTTAGGTTTAGCTGTAATTATAGACCCTAGTTCGCAAGTACCTACATTCCCCATTATTTCTTATGAGCATAAATTTAAAAATGGTTGGATAGCCGATATCATACTTCCAAAAAGAGTAATGATGAAAAAAAATGTATTTAATAATGGTCGATTTTCTCTTGGTAGTGAAATGGATGTTACATCATTCTATTTTAACCAATCGAATAAAACATTTGAATTTAGACAAACAGAAATTAATAGTGGTGTAATGTATGAACATAGAATTGGTGATTTTATTGGTACTGTAAAAACAGGACTACGTAGCATTCCTACTGGAAGAATCTTTGAAAAAAATGAATCTTTTAATGACTATATATATGAGTATAAACCAAAATCATCTTTCTATTTCAACTTTGGTATATCATACAACCCATTTGGTAATAAAAAACGATAAATAACATACGTTTGTTGCGATTTCATTAAATAAAATAAAAAGTATAGTAATAAAAAATAAATTTGTCGTAAATTCGCACCCATAAATTTCAAGGATGCAAAACATTAGAAATATTGCGATTATCGCACACGTTGACCACGGTAAAACTACATTGGTTGACAAAATTCTTCACAGCGGAAACGTTTTTAGAGAAAACCAAGAGTCTGGTGAATTAATCATGGATAACAATGATATCGAGCGTGAGAGAGGGATTACGATCTTTTCTAAAAATGCTTCGGTAGATTATAAAGGTGTAAAAATCAATGTGATTGACACTCCTGGTCACGCGGATTTCGGTGGAGAAGTTGAGCGTGTGTTGAAAATGGCTGATGGGGTTATCTTATTAGTAGATGCTTTCGAAGGACCAATGCCACAAACGCGTTTTGTTTTGAGTAAAGCATTAGAATTAGGATTAAAACCATTAGTTGTAATTAACAAAGTTGACAAAGAAAACTGTCGTCCTGATGAGGTATATGACAAAGTTTTCGAATTATTCTTCAACTTAGATGCAACAGAAGAGCAATTGGAGTTTCCAGCATTCTATGGTTCATCTAAACAAGGATGGTTCAATACAGAAAATGTACGTGTAGACGATATTTCTCCATTAATGGATGGTATTCTTGAACATGTTCCTGCTCCAGAAGCTTACGAAGGTTCTTTACAAATGCAAATTACATCTTTAGATTATTCTAAATTCTTAGGACGTATTGCAGTTGGTAAAGTAAGCCGTGGTGTTATTAAAGAAGGGGATTGGGTTGCTTTAACAAAACCTGATGGAACGTTCAAAAAACATAAAATCAAAGAATTATATACATTTGCTGGTTTAGGTAAAGTAAAAGCTACTGAGGTAAAAGCGGGTGATATTTGTGCTGTTGTTGGTATCGATGGTTTCCAAATTGGAGATACAATTGCAGATCCAGAAAATCCAGAAGCATTACCAGTTATGCATATCGACGAGCCTACAATGAATATGTCTTTCGGAATTAACAACTCTCCATTCTTTGGTAAAGATGGTAAATTTGTTACTTCTCGTCACTTAGTAGAGCGTTTAGAAGATGAGTTAGAGCGTAACTTAGCTTTACGTGTAGAACCAACAGAAGATTCTAATACACAATTAGTTTACGGACGTGGTATCATGCACTTATCTGTATTAATCGAAACGATGCGTCGCGAAGGTTATGAGTTAACAGTTGGGCAGCCACAAGTAATCTTAAAAGATATTGATGGTGTAAAATGTGAACCATATGAAACATTAGTAATTGATGTTCCAGATGATTATTCTTCTAAAGCAATCGACTTAGTAACTCAACGTAAGGGTGATTTATTAGTTATGGAGGCGAAAGAAGGAATGCAACACTTAGAATTCGAAATTCCATCTCGTGGATTAATCGGATTACGTTCTCAAATGTTAACTTCTACTGCTGGTGAAGCTGTAATGGCACACACTTTCTTAGAATATAAACCATTCAAAGGAGCAATCGCTGGTCGTTCTGCAGGTGTAATTATTTCAAAAGATCAAGGTACATCAACTCCTTATTCTATTGATAAATTACAAGATCGTGGAAAATTCTTTATCGAGCCAGGTGAAGAAGTTTACGAAGGAATGATTATCGGAGAGCATTCTCGTAACAATGATTTAGTAGTAAATGTTGTTGAAGCTAAAAAATTGAACAATATCCGTGCAGCTGGTAAAGATGATTCATCTTCTATCGCTCCAAAAACAGAAATGACTTTGGAAGAATGTATGGAATATATCCAAGCTGATGAATGTATCGAGGTAACTCCAAATTTCATCCGTTTACGTAAAATTCACTTAAAAGAAGTAGATCGTAAGCGTTTCGAAAAATCAATGAGCTAATCATTTGAAATTATATATCACAAAAAAACCAGAAGTTAATCTTCTGGTTTTTTGTTTTAAATAGATTCGATTTTATTTTTAAGTGCTTTAATTGCGAAATTTAATTCATCTTTAGAAGCGTTATATTCTACTATTTCACCTTTAATTTTGAATCTCGAAACATTAAAACCTTCTTCAATATCATTGTACCAAATCAAATAATTTTCGTATACAGCAACTACCCAAAAATTATCCTCAATAACATCATCACATTTCCATATTTCAGGAGAAATTTTAATTTGATTCCAAAATAATAAAGTTTTGTCCTCCATATTTTGTTCCGAAAAATAAATTTCGAGCATCAAATCCTTTTTAGGAAAATTTATCCAATTATTCATTAATAAGTACTTTTTAATAAAATCCAATCTTCAAATTTTTGAGTTTGAGTTGAATTTGGTTCAGTCCATTCGATAATATACCAATAACTATCGGAAGGTAGCGCTTTTCCATTCAATTTTCCATCCCATGTATAATTGTTTGCTTCCGAACCTGTAAATAATAATTTTCCTTTTCGATTATAAATGACAAATTTCGGATTGATTTTACTTTTTAATTGCGAATAATCCAACACATCATTTTTACCATCACCATTTGGAGAAATAAAATTGATTAGTTTAATCAGCGAAAATTCTTTCGAAATAGGCAAACAATTATCTGCCGATTTCACAGAAATTGTATGAGTTCCTAAAGTTACATTTGTGAAAATATTTGAAGATTGAAAAGTGCCATTATCCAATGAATACAGATATGGAGGCGTAGATCCAGTGACTTTTATGGTCACCGTAGAACCTTGAATTTCGATAGATTGAATAGTTGGATCTTCGGCTTCAATAACTTTTACTTCTTGTGTATAAAAACAACCATTCAATCCTAACTTCACATAATAAGTTCCAACAGGAACATTTGTAATTGATTGATTTTTGTCGCCATTATGTAACCATTCGTAAGTTTTAAATCCTGGACCTGCGTCTAAAGTCGTCGTTGTTCCTTTGCAAATTGTAAGATCTTTTAAGGTTGATGATTTTCCTGATTGTTTGAAAATAAAATGAATTGGAGCAACGTTTTCGCATAAACCATTTTGTCTAAATCTTATCCAAAATGTTTGATCAGAATTGATAGTTCGTGTTGCGTTGATTGTATTTTGTCTATTTTTTGCATCAGCTTCGCTTAAATAATAAGTTGGAGATCCATAAATACCTGTAACCAAGTCATCAACATAATCTGATAAATTGATTTCTTCATTATTACTTAAATCCTCATCACAAATTTCTATTGGAGGAATTATGTTTGCAACACTTAAATGATTTAATGTAAAAGTAATTTCTTTAATAATAGGCTTACAAGTTTCGATTTGAACACGAATCCAAACTTCTTTAGATGTCTGAATTTCATTTAATTCGAAATTCGTTATTTCAGCAGAAATATTATCATTAGCATCTTGTTCAGTTTCAAAATATTTCACTTGATGATTAGAGTAATCTTCTACAATTCTATCAGTATAGTCATTTAAATTTATTTGTGCTTTTCCATCTAAATCATCATCACAAATAGAAAAACGATTTTGATATATTTGCGGTTCTTTTTGTACAGAAACATTAATATGTCCTTTCAAAGAACAACCTGTATTTTGTGTAATTTCTACTTCGTAATAACCAGTTTCGGTTACTATTAATTTTCCGTTTGTTTCACCAATAATTTCTTCACCATTTTTGTACCATTTATAGGCTGTAGCATTGGTAGTTGTAGCATCTATTGTTGCAGATGTTCCAGAGCATAATATAACATCAGAACCTAAACTTTTTGACCCTACAAAACTTCCAGCTTTCAAAAAAACGGCAGAATCATAACGACCTCTTGAATCTCCATGATCGGCAATAACCAATTTGATGTGATATTTTGTATCAGCTTCTATTTGTGCGTTTGCTTTCAAAACTTTTGTTTGTCCATTGAAATTCGTTGGACTATTTGCAGAATTAAAACCTCCAAAATATGATATATTTCGAGGGCAATCTCTTGCGCCATTTATAGTTAATGAAGTAACAGGAATAGTTGTATTTGGAATTAATGCAATGTTTTGATAAGGTTCAGAATTATCTGCTTTTTTGATTAAGAAGGCAAAAGCATCAGAGTATTGGCAATTACTTGATTGATATTCTTCTGAAAGAAACATATATTCGAAACTAATTTGATTTGTTGTAAGGTTTGATACAAAATCAAATTCAAGAGATGTTGCATTTAAAATATTATCATGAGGTAAATTAGATTTTATCAAAATATCAATTAAATCTTGATCTCCTCCCCAATTACTTCCCCAAAAATCTTGCAAAGATGAATTTGGACCTTCAGCAGCTTTTGCTTTTCCTGTAGATAAAATAATTCCTTCGGAAAGATCAAAATTACTAGTTCCTTTTGTAAAATAACCATAGCTTATTTCATCATAAGCTCTATTGTAACCAGAAATATTAATATTAGAAATAGTAATACAACCTGTGTTTGTCCCAATAAATTTATCAATTAATTGTTCTTTCGATAAAGATGTATCTACCTGAATATATTGACCAAATAAAAAACTATTTAGTGTAAAAGTAAAAAAGAGTAGGAGAATTATTTTTGAATAAAAGTGTTTCATGAAAAAATAATTTAGACAAAAAAACTGCTAAATAACTTTAAAATATAAAGTTTATTTAACAGTTTTAGGAATTTTATTTATCGAAAAATAGTCTTAACCTATTTTTCCTAAATTTTCTGCAATAGTTTCAATGAAAGATGTCAATGGTTTTTTTGCCATCATTTCGATCATCATATTGAAATTTCCATCAAAATCTAACGTAACATCAGATGAATTATCGTCAACTGCATCAATAGAAATTGTCAAAGTATATTCAAAAGCAGGTGCAGGAGATTCGAAAACAATTTTCGATGGCTCAACTGTCTCTTTCAAACGCATTCCAACCTTTGGTAAAGCACCAACACCAACTGTAAATCCTTTTCCAGATTCGTGAATTTCAAACGATTTTGTGTCCTCTGGCATCAATTGCTCATAATTCTTCATATCCAACAAAAAAGTGTATGCTTCTTGTTGATTTTTTTCAAAACGGACTTTATTTGTATTTACCTTCATATCCTTGTGAGTTTTTTATAAATTTGTAACAAATCGTTCAAATGTACAAAGTTTTTTTTAATGAAAGTTTGTTAACTTTCAGCAACCAATCTAATCCAGAAGCAAAAAATATTTTGTTTCAAAATGAAGCTCAATTTGATGAATCTTTTCATTTATTATCATCAAAAGCAGCAACTTTAGTCAATATTTTTAGTGAAGATATTGATGATGTTTGGACGAAATTCTTAAAATATTACAAACATATTCAAGCTGCAGGCGGAATTGTTCGTAATCCGCAAGACGATTATTTGTTCATTTTCAGACTTGGAAAATGGGATTTGCCAAAAGGGAAAATGGAGAAAGGAGAATCGAGAGAACAATCTGCAATTCGTGAAATTGAAGAAGAGTGTAGTTTGACAAATTTGGAGTTGAAACGATTTTTAATACCAACTTTTCATATTTATTTTTTGAGAGAATATATTATCAAAGAAACATTTTGGTTCGAAGTTTTTTATGACGGTGTTGAATTGCCTTTGCCACAAACTGAAGAAGGAATTGAGTCGGTTGAATGGAAAAAAGAGAATGAAATTCCTGAGTTATTAGAAAATTCTTATCCAAATATTAAATTATTGATGGATAATTATTTAAATTTGAACTAAATAAAATTAATATGAAAAAATATATATTAACTTTTTGTGCCTTAACATCTTTTGCTTTGACAACTAATGCTCAAACGAAAAAAGAAACCAAGGTTAAAACTGAAAAAGCTTCTAAATCTCAATCAAAAATTTTAGATAACGGAACCGCAAAAATAGACGATTTATATGCGTATCAAGTGTATGGAGAATCGTTTGATATCAAAAATACATTAACAAAAAACGAGCTTGGAAAGTTATATGATAACATGAAAAGTGGTGATTCTTTGGAAAATGTTCAGTTTGTTTCGACGATAGAATCTGTTTGCAAAAAGAAAGGTTGTTGGATGAAAGTTGATCTTGGAAAAGGCGAAGAACAGTCGTTTGTGCGTTTCAAAGATTATGGTTTTTTTATGCCTTTAGATGGTGAAAAAGCGAATGTTGTCGTGCACGGAAAAGCTTTTGTTAGTGAAATTTCTGTTGAGAAATTGCGTCATTATGCAGAAGATGCAGGACAATCGAAAGAAGAAATTGCGAAAATTACAAAACCTCAGTTGCAATATAATTTTGAAGCTGATGGAGTTTATTTGAAAGAAAACTAAGATTTTTAACTCAATAATTAATCAAAACCTTTCTATTTTTTGAAAGGTTTTTTTATGAAATCAATTCTATACAATATGACAAACTTATTTCAAGCCAATCCAAATCAGTATTTTTCATTGATCGGAAAATCGATGAATGATGAATTATTTCAATCATTTCAAAATGAATTTGAATCTGACATTTCAGAGCAAAATATTCCTCAAGGAAAAATTGTGTTGTACAAAGAAAAAGGTATTTCGGTGAAAATTGTTGATGAAATGATTGTTTCGATTAAATTTTATCTTTCTCCAAATCCAATTTGTAAGGTGTATGAAGGTCAAAATATTTTTGATTTGAATCGAAATATTGATGAAACTCAAGTTCGTAAAAGTAATGATTATCAAAGAATTATTAATAATGATCCAAATCGTTTAGCAAATGATTATAGTCGTTTAAATTGTTTATTCTCTTTTGATTCGATGACAGGAGAATTCTTAACGATTGAAATATTAAACAAATTATAAGATGTTTTTCTGCTGAAAATTTTAGATATTTATCGTTTAATAATAAACCTTAAATGAAAAAATCTTTAAGTATTGTTCTGTTTATGTTAACTCTTTCAGCTTTTGCGCAGTTGAAAGTTAATAATACAGTATCTTATTATTCGATGAAAGCAACTTTTAATCTAGATAATCAAGAAATTGTAGATAAAATTAAAAATCTTGGAGACAAAATTCTTGCGACAAAAAATATAAATAATACGAATACGTAAAAAATGAGCTACAATTATTTTGTAGCTTTTTTTGTGTTAACGCTTCGTTAACCGTTCATTAACCTACGCAAATTAATCTTTTTCAGAATTTTATAAAAAATAAAAATATGAAAAAGATACTATTAATTGGAGCTATTTTGATAACAGCTTTTACTTGTCAAGCCCAGACTGCAACTGCGGTCACGAAAACAAAAACATCGGGGACAACAACTCATTCTACAGTTTCGATAAATGTGAGCGATAGCAACGAAGTTTATTCGTATTCGGCAATTTTTGATAAACCAAAATCTAAAGCTGCAATAAATGAAATAGAGAAATCTTTTGGAAAGCCAACGACTGAAGGAAAAAACTATGTTTGGAGAGAAGGAGAATCTTTAGAAATAAAGGCTCGTGAAGGAAAAATTTCGATAGAGTTTGAAAAAGGTTCTACAAAATTATATGAAAAAGTAAAAGAATTGGGTGAATCTATTTCTGTGGTTGTCGGAGAAAAATAATCATTCTAAAACATAAAAACGGAAGTCAAATTTGACTTCCGTTTTTTTATTATTTTAATTCTCTATACTTAAAATCTTTTCCAAAAAAGTAATTCCATATCAAGCTAATAAGAATCAAATTTGCTATTCCACGAATTGTTATAAATATCCCGAAATTACCAAAACGTTTGTATTTAATATGTGATAATTCTTCTTGATGATTAACTATATATTCGTATAAATAATAATCAAAAACTAACATCGAAAGGCTAAAAAGAGCTAAAATAACATAATGAAAGCGTATTATGTCTTTAATTTTTTTTAGATTTTTATACAATAATACAGCTCCAATAAAAGAAAAAAATACGCTTGAATGAAAAACAATTTCAGTTATAGTATGAAGTTTCGGAACCTCATTATTTTCTTCAATATCTTCAACTAAATTTGGCTCGAAAGAATTCTTCTTTTCTTCTTTTTCGTGATAAATAATTTTAGATGAAATTAAATTTTTAATTCGAGTTGTTTCAATTTCAGAAAACTGAACATTTCGTTCATTTTTTAAAATTTCGAAAGCCATTTTTATTGCTTCAGGAACAAATCTAGAATCATCTTTGATATAAGAATTTAATTCATTTGTAGACAGCTTCTGAAGAACGCTTCTTTTAACTTGCATTAATTTAATCCTTATAAATCAAATATTTTGTTCTTATTTTCTTGAAAGCTTCCAAATCTTTTTGCCAAGTTGCTTTTATTTCTTCTTCTGATAAACCTGCTTCTATTTGTTTGCGCAATTCATCAGTTCCAGAAAGTTGATCAATCCACAACTTTTTACCATTCATCGTCCAAAAAGGTTGTTTCGTATTGTTTTTATACGCATTAATAAGCCATTTTAAATTGATGGCAGATTGATACGGAACATTCGATAAATCTTCACCGTAACAAACTTCATCTTTGAATTTTGGACTTGTTGCACCAGGTTTTGAAGTTGGCGTATATTGATAAGGCATATTTTTTAGGAATGGTGAACCATAAACTTGAAACTGAATATCTGTTCCACGACCTTCGTTGACGTTTGTTCCTTCAAACAAACATGTACTTGGATACAAATTGATCGCATGAGCATTTGGTAAATTTGGTGATGGTTTTACTGGTAAATTATACTTGGATTGATGGGTATAATTGATAAGTGGAATAATTTCCAAATCTGCTTTTACACCATTTGCTAGCCAACCTTCACCGTTTATCATTTGTGCATATTCGCCAATCGTCATTCCATAAACAATCGGAACATTGTGCATTCCAACAAATGATTTGTACTCGTTTTTCATTACAGGTCCGTCCACATAATGTCCGTTCGGATTTGGTCTATCCAATACAATTACTTTCTTACCATTTTCAGCCGCAGCCTCCAAAACATAATGCAAAGTAGAAATATATGTGTAAAAACGCGCACCAACATCTTGCATGTCAAAAATCAAAACATCTACATCAGCAATCTGATTAGTTTTTGGTTTTTTATTATCACCATAAAGCGAAATAATTGGCAAGTTAGTTTTTGCGTCAACACCAGATTTTACTTTAGCACCAGCATCAGCATCTCCACGAAAACCGTGTTCTGGCGAATATAATTTTATAACATTGATGTTATTTTTTAATAACAAATCAACTGTATGCATCGTTGTTCCATTAATTGTTGCAATGCCTGTTTGATTAGAAACTAATCCAACTTTTTTACCTTTCAATTTCGAAAGATAGTTAGTTGTATTTTCTGCTCCAACAAGAATAGTTGAATGATTATCTATCGTTTTTGATGTATTATTTTGAGCTAAAATTGGAGTAGAAAAGCCGAAAAAAATAACTGAACTAAGTAAACCAATTGATGTATATTTGACAAAGTTTTTCATTTCGTTTTGAATCATTTGAATTTAGACGAATTTAAAGCCTAAAGTTAGTTTTAATCTTATAAAAAATATATAATTTGAGTTTTTCTTGGTGGTTTTCAAAAAAAATTGCGCTTGGTAAAAATACTAAAAATAACTTATCGAGTATTATTATTCGAGTAGGTCAAATTGCGGTAGCATTAGGGTTGATTGTTTCTTTGGTGACAATTTCGACTGGTGTTGGAGCAAGAATGGCAATCAAAGAAAAATTGGCCGATTTTAATGGTCATATTACGATTAGAAACTATAATAGTAATACGTCATTAAATTCCGATTCATTATCACTTCATCAAGCTTTTTATCCAAAGTTTAAATCGATTCCAGAAATAGAACATGTACAAGCAATTGCCAATAAAAGTGGTGTTATCCGAACGGATGAAAACTTTAGTGGTGTGGTGTTCAAAGGAGTTGGAACAGATTATGATTCGGTTCGTTTCGAGAAATTTATGGTAAAAGGACATTTTCCACGAATCAATAAAGATTCGATAATGGATGAGGTTTTATTATCGAAAAAGATTGCGGACGAAATGAAATTGGATGTGGATAGTTCGTTTGTGATGTATTTTATTCAAGAGGATACGAAGCCAATTTATCGTCGATTTACCATTTCTGGATTATTCATAACAGATATCAAAAACTTTGACGATCAAATAATGTTTGGTGACATCAAGCATGTACAACGTCTTAATCGCTGGGATTCGAATACAGTTGGCGGTTTCGAATTATTTGTAAAAGATGTCGAAAATATTGATCCTGTTGCAAAGCGTGTGCAAGAAAATATTCCATACAATTTATATGCAGAATCTGCTACGGCTTCATTTGCTCAGATCAACGATTGGATTTCTATTTTCGATAAAAATATTGTCATTATTCTTTTTATCATGCTTTTTGTGGTGGTGATTAATATGGTGATGGTTTTATTGATTTTAATTTTAGAACGAACACATTCAATTGGAATTTTAAAAGCATTTGGTGCGACAAATTGGCGAATCCGAAAATTATTCATTAATTACGCATTATTTATTATGTTACCAGGATTAATTGCTGGAAATGCAATTGGACTTGGATTATTATTCATTCAGAAATATTTCGGAATTATCAAACTTCCGGCAGAAAACTATTATTTATCAACAGCTCCAGTCTATTTAGATGTTGGCACAATTGTTTTATTGAATGCAGGAGCGTTATTAGTTTGTGCAATTGTATTACTTTTGCCTTCGTATATGATATCTAAAATTACACCTGCAAAAGCGATTAATTTTAGATAAAATTTAATGTTTTAATTTAAAAGTTAGAAAAAAATGAAATACGCAAACAATATATTAGAAACGATTGGGAATACACCTTTGGTTAAAATTAATAAGATTACAAAGGATTTACCATGTACAGTTTTAGCAAAAGTTGAATATTTTAACCCTGGTCATTCTTGTAAAGATCGTATGGCGTTAAAAATGGTTGAAGATGCCGAAAAAGATGGTCGTTTAGTTCCAGGAGGTACAATTATCGAAGGTACTTCTGGTAACACAGGAATGGGATTGGCTTTGGCTGCTGTGATCAAAGGTTACAAATTAATTTGTGTGATTACAGACAAACAATCGAAAGAGAAAATGGATATTTTGCGCGCTGTTGGAGCAAAAGTTGTCGTTTGTCCTACAGATGTTGAGCCAGATGATCCACGTTCTTATTATTCAGTTTCGAAACGTTTGGCACAAGAAACGCCGAATGGTTGGTATGTCAATCAGTACGATAATCCATCGAATGCACAAGCGAATTATGAGCAAACTGGACCAGAAATTTGGGAACAGACAGAAGGAAAAGTAACGCATTTTATTGTTGGAGTAGGAACTGGAGGAACAATTTCAGGTGTTGGAAAATACTTGAAAGAAAAAAATCCTAACATTAAAATTTGGGGAGTTGATACGTATGGATCAGTTTTCAAAAAATATAAAGAAACTGGAATTTTCGATGAAAATGAAGTGTATTCTTATGTAACAGAAGGAATTGGTGAAGATATTTTACCTGAAAACGTAGATTTTGATATTATTGATGGATTTACAAAAGTGACTGATAAAGATGCAGCGGTTTATACGCGTCGTTTAGCTTTAGAGGAAGGTTTGTTTGTCGGAATGTCTTCGGGTTCTGCGATCAAAGGATTATTACAAATGAAAGACGAATTCGGACCAGATGATGTTGTAGTGGTTTTATTCCACGATTCAGGTTCTCGTTACGTAGGAAAAATCTTTAATGATGATTGGATGCGTGACAGAGGATATTTGGACGAAGAAATCAAAACGGCTGTGGATTTGATTAAAGAACATGTCGATAAACCTTTGGTAACGGTTCGTACAGAGGAATTGGCTTCTCATGCAATTGATCGTATGCGTCGTTTCAAAATTTCTCAAATTCCAGTAATGGATGTAAATGGAATTGTTGGTTCTTTGGATGAATCAGATTTGTTTCAAGCATTTTTAGAAGATAGAAATGTTGCTGAAAAACCTGTTCATGAAATTATGGGAAAACCTTATCCAGTTGTTAAAGCAGGAACATCTATTGAAGAAGTTTCGAAGTTAATTACAAAGGATAATCAAGCTGTTTTAATAGAATTAGAAAACGGAAAATATCATATCATCACAAAATATGATATTATTAACTCGATTAAATAACAAAAATCCTATCTTTGAAGCGATATGGGAATTGTATTAAAAGGTCAGAATTTAGTAAAAGATTACGGTAAAAAACACGTCGTAAAAAATGTGTCTTTTCAAGTAGAACAAGGAGAAATTATTGGATTATTAGGACCAAATGGTGCTGGTAAAACGACTTCTTTCTATATGATTGTTGGTTTAGTAAAGGCTACGCAAGGAAAAGTTTTTTTAGATAAACAAGATATCACAAACGATGCGATGTACAAACGCGCGCAAAAAGGTATTGGATATTTGGCGCAAGAAGCCTCTGTTTTTCGTAAACTTTCTGTAGAAGATAACATCAAATCTGTTTTACAATTCACGAAACATTCCAAAAAAGAACAACAAATGCGTACAGATGCTTTGATTGAAGAGTTTTCGTTAGAGCATGTTCGTAAAAATCGTGGAGATTTACTTTCTGGAGGTGAGCGTCGTCGTTGCGAAATTGCACGTTGTTTGGCAACAGAACCTAATTTTATCTTATTAGATGAGCCTTTTGCTGGAGTTGACCCAATTGCGGTTGAGGATATTCAGAAGATTGTACGTTCGTTAAAAGATAAAAATATCGGAATCTTAATTACCGATCATAATGTATCGCAAACGCTTGCAATTACCGATAAAACGTATATTATGTTCGAAGGTAAAATCTTGAAAGAAGGTTCGCCAGAAGAATTAGCAAATGATGAAGATGTTCGTCGCGTTTATCTAGGTGAAAACTTTATGTATCAGCAGATATAAATTACAATATAGTATTTTCTAAACCACTCAATTTTGAGTGGTTTTTTTTTGTTTTAAAAAACTTCAAAATCATCTAAAATTAAAATTTGCTTAATTTTAAAAATTTCTGATTTTAATAGTTGCTTTTTCGATATATTTAACTACTAAAACTTACTGATAAAGAATGCTAAAACTTAATTATTATTTTATTTGCTTAATTTCAATTTTTGTGTTGAATAGCTGTACACACGAAGAAGATGCGATAAAAGAACCAAAAAAATCTACAAATAGAGCAGGAGTGGTGCTTACGTTTGATGATGATTATGTGGACGAATGGTTCAATGCGAATATAAAATTGAAACAATACAATTGGAAAGGAACGTTCTATGTAACGCATTTTGATAAGCTTTCGGAGAGTCAAATACGTGAGTTAACTTATCTGCAACAAAACGGAAATGAGATTGCTGCGCATGGTTTAAATCACGTTCATACAACAAAGTATATAAAAGAATTTGGAGGAAAAGAATTTATTGATAAAGAAATCGCTCCAATGCTAACTTTGATGAAAAACAAAGGTCTTGATGTAACCGATTTTTCTTATCCTTATGGCGATCGAAGTGTAGAATCGGATCAATTACTTTTCAATCATTTTAAAACATTAAGAGGAACAACTTATGGAAACGAAGCGCCTAATTTTCAGAACTGTTATTATCAAAATAAACCTCTATTTTTTGGTTTAGGAATCGATAATAGTTACGCGCATTTTAGTGTACCTTATTTTATTTCGTTGTTGCAATACGCAAAGGATAACAATAAGATAGTCGTTTTTTATGCGCATAAAACAGTTGCAAAAGCAACTAATAATTATGAAACTGAATTTAAAACCTTAGAAGAGATTTGCAAGTTTGTAAAGAACAATGATATGAAGTTTTATACGGTTAATGACTTACAAAAATTGAAATAAAAAAATGCTCAAATTCTTGAGCATTTTTCGTTTATTCTATAAAAAGTAAATCTCCTTTTTGGTTAACAGCTTCTTTGAAATAAAGATAAACATCTTGTATATCAAAACGTCTAAAATTGATTGCATTAGAAATATTTTGTTCAGGAAGTTGATAAATCATTTCAAAATTTAACATGCTACCAAAACCAGAACTCTCGATTTTTTCGACCAAAATTCCTAAAGATTCTAATCGTTCAATCAACCGATTAATTTCCAAATCATTATGTTTCATAATCTCTAAAACTTACTATTAAAGCGGTTTCAAAGCTAAAACATAAATTTTTAAAATAAGATTTTGAGAAATAAAATTATATGTTAAACCTTTTAGGTTTCAACTTAATTATCTCTTTTTTAATTAATTATTTTAGAATATTTTTTAAATAATCTAACACATTTTCTATCGAATCAAATTGTTTTACACCATATTTTTCTGCTGTAATATCAACATTCCCTTTTCGCCAAAAACCATCTGGACAAATCACCAAAAGTTTTCCACTTTTTGCATACAATCCCATTTCCAACAAACTAATTGGACTTTTAGAATCTTTTCCAAAAAACATAATAATATAGTCTGCATTTTCCAATGCATTCAATTCCCATTCCACTTGTTTGCGAAATTCGGGCTCTTCTTTCACAGGCTTCCAAGCGGTATTCCAATCATCACGACGAGGATTTAGCAAGATGACTTTTTCATTTTTCAGTTCTTTTGAAACTTTCGCTTGCCAATCTTCAGAATTTCCCATATCAATCGTTCCTCCCAAAAATATCTTTGTACGTTGATCATTTTTAGGAAGTTCATTCGGTGATTTTATTTCAAGAGATTGTGCAAAAATTGTAGTATTCAATAATAGAAATAAGGCAAATAAAATTGCTTTCATGTTGTTTTTGTTTCTGTAAATATAATGAGGTTGTTGATTTTGTATTCAATGACTTTTGTTAGAATGTCTAAAAATTCAATAAAATAAAAAAGCTGAAAATCAATCGTGATTTTCAGCTTCAAAAAAATTACTTTTTAGCTTTTTTGGTTGGTTTTTCTTCAACCACATCTTCCTCATAATAATACTTATGTCTCAGACGTTTTACACCATAAGAGCCATTCACAATTTTTCCTCTTCTCGATTTTTTATCGCCTTTTCCCATTATAAATGTTTTAAAATTAATAAATTCGATTACTTTCTACCCAAGTTAATAATTTCAATTTAGTTAGACAAAAGTTTTACAATTCTTTATCATTTAATCTAACTTTGCGACATCATTTGGCGTGGAGAAAAATTAATTTTAAACCAAATAGAAATGAGTAGAAATACAGATGCAAATAAAAAAGCGCACAAGAAAAAGTTAGATCAAAAGAAACGTAAAGCGCAAGAAGCCGAAGCTGAACGCAAAGCTCGATTGAAAGCAATCAATCAACGATTTAATGATAAAAATAAACCAGAAACGGAAGAATAATGATAAAAATTCTACATACAGCCGATTGGCACTTGGGCAAAAAATTGGATAGTTTTTCGCGATTAGAAGAACAAATTTTAGTGATGAACGAGATTATCGAAATTGCAGATCAACAACAAGTCGATTTGGTACTTATTGCGGGCGATTTATTTGATAATTTTAATCCAAGTGTGGAAGCTGTAGAATTATTTTATAAAACATTAAAAAGACTTTCGAATAACGGAAAACGTCCTGTTGTAGCGATTTCTGGTAATCACGATTCTCCACGTTTGATTGATGCGCCAGATCCGTTGGCACGCGAATGTGGAATTATTTTGATTGGTTATCCAAATGCAAAAATTCAGGAATTTGAATTAAATGATTTCAAAATTTTAAAATCTGTAGAAGGAATGATTGAATTGAAATTAAATTCTTTCGATTACCCGATTCGAATTATTCATACGCCTTATGCAAACGAAATTCGTTTGAAACAATATTTTGGAGAGAATAAAGAAGATGCATTGAATGAAGTTTTAGCGACAAATTGGAAAAATATTGCGGATGAATATTGTGACGAAAATGGTGTTAATTTATTGATAGCACATTTGTATATGAACCAAAAAGGTGCTGAAATTTTAGAGGAACCAGAAGGCGAAAAACCGATTAAAATTGGAAATGCAGATATGATTTTTTCCGAAGCTATTCCGCCTCAAATTCAATATACAGCGCTTGGACATTTGCATGGTTTTAAGAACATCGGAACAGAAGAAAAACCTGTTGTGTACAGCTCTTCGCCTTTGTGTTATAGTTTTTCCGAAGCTGGTCAAACCAAGTATGTTTCGGTAATAGAAGCAGAACCAAATCAAACTATTTCTTATCATAAAATTGAATTAAAGCATGGAAAACCGCTTATTCGAAAAACTTTTGATGATATAAATTTAGCTGTAGAATGGTTGAATGAAAATCAAAATGCGTTGGTTGAATTGATTTTAGAAAGTGATTCTTTTTTGAAAGCTGATGAACGAAAATTGATTTATCAATCACATGATGGAATTATTCATTTGATTCCGAAAGTTAAAAATCAAGAGGTTGAAATGGTTGAGTATAAGTTTGCAGATCAAACAAAAGATATGAAGGAATTGTTTGCAGATTATTTCAAATCGAAAAATGGAAATCAAGAACCAAACGACGAAATAAAGGATTTGTTTAACGAAATTTTGAATTCATAATGATTCCAGTAAAATTAACCATAGAAGGACTTTATTCGTATCAAGAACGTCAAACAATTGACTTTTCTGAATTAACAGAAGCAGGATTATTTGGAATTTTCGGGAATGTAGGTTCCGGAAAATCGTCAATTTTGGAAGCGATTATGTACGTTTTGTATGGCGAAACAGAACGTCTAAATTCCAAAGATAAGCGTGCTTACAATATGATGAATTTGAAATCGAATTTGGCATATATCGAGTTTGATTTCTATAATTTTGAACAAAAATTATTCAGAGCAACACGTGAATTTAAAAGAAATTCGAAACGTTTTGAAGATGTAAAATCGCCAATAGTTGTTTTTTATGAACAAAAAGACAATGAATGGATTCCGCTTAATCATTCGAAAGCAGAAGAAATAATTGGGTTGAGTTACGAAAATTTCAAACGAACAATTATTATTCCGCAAGGGCAATTCAAGGAATTTATTGAGTTGGGTGCAAAAGATCGAACACAAATGATGAAGGAAATTTTTGGACTTCATCGTTATGATTTACAAGATAAAGTTGCAGCTTTAAATTCTCAAAACTTAACGAATTTGAATCAACTAGAAGGGAAATTATCTGGATTTGAAGAAGTTTCGGAAGAAAAAATAAAAGAGCTTGAAGAAAATTTGATTGAGCAAACAAAAGTTACCAATCAAGTTCAAGAAGAATATAATCAAATGAATGAATCATTTCAACGTTTAAAAGCGTTGAAATCAGATTTTGAGACTTTAAAACAAAAGAAAATTGATTTTGAAAAAGTTTCAGTTCAGAAAAATGAAATGGATCAACGAAAACTTGAAATTGAGCGCTATGAATTGATTTTTAATGCGTTTTCTCAACTTTTAGAAAATCATAAAAAACTTTCAAATCAGATTGAAGAAAAGTCAATTTCAGTTGAAAATCAACAAAAACAACTGACTTTAATCGAGAATCAAATCAAAGAAATTTCGAACCAAATTGAAGCGATTAAAACTGATTATGAAACTTTACCAATAAAACGAAAAGAAGAAACAGATTTAGAATTAATAGTTCAAATTTTAACTTTTTCAGAGGAGATAGAAAAGTTAAAAGTAAGAACAGCAAAAGGTTTGAAAGAAGTTGAAGAGGTTCAGAAAAATGAACAGAAAATTGAAGCTTCAATCAAATTATCTGAAAAAGAAGTCAAAACTTTAGCTGAGTCAAAAATAGATGCGCAAACATTGATGGAGGTTGGAAATTGGTTTGTTCAGAATCAAAATTTGCAACAATCTATTCAGAAACAACAAACTAAAATAGATGAGCAAAAGCAACAAATTAATGTTTTCGAAGCTCAATTCAAAACAGATAATATTGAAATTTCAAGTTTTGAAAATTGGTTTAGTTCTGAATTTGAAAAGCTTGAATCAACTAAAAAATCAATTGAAAAACAGAAAAATGAATTAGAAGTTCAGCAAAAGTTGGTTCATTTTGCACATAATTTACACGAAGGTGAATCTTGTCCGCTTTGTGGCGCTTTAGAGCATCCGAATATTGTTGAAATTGATGATATTTCCACGAAATTTGAAGTTGTAAATAATGAATTAAATCAAATTGATGAAAAGTTAAAATCGCTTCAGAAAAAACAAAATGAAGTTCAGAAAATGATTGATCAAAAACAGTTTATTGAAAAACAAATTGCACAAGAAAATCAAGTTTTGAATGATCTGAAAATTGAACAAGAAAATCATCTGAATTTGTTTGTTTGGAAAGATTTTGATTCGAAAAATGTTGAATTATTTGAAGAAAAAAAGAAAGCAGCTATTGCTTTGGACAAAACAATTTCGAATAAAAATAAAGAGATTGAAACTTTTCGTGAAACTTTAGAGAAAGAACGTGAATCTGTTGAAAAATATAAAAATGCTTTAGAAAAATTTAGATTAGAAGAAGCTGAAAAAGCTTCTCAAATCAAGCAAAATCAAGCAAATTTAAAAGTATTGAATTTTGAAGATTTTCAAAGTAAAACAACAGAAAATGTGCTACAGAATTTGAATAATTTAAAACTTAATAATGCGAAAATTGAACAAAATTATATTCAATTTATAGAAAGTTTAAATCAATTAAATCCAAAATTAGCTTCTCAAAAAACTTCAATCGAATTGATTGAAAAACAAATCATTGAGTTGAAAGAAGAATTGGCTATTAATCAAAATCAATTAGAAAAATCATTAGAAAAAAATCAAATACAAAATATTGAAGAAGTTCAATTAGTTTTAAATCAACAGTTTAATGTTTCTGAAATCAGAAAAGAATTAGAAGATTTTAGAATTTTGTTCGAAACTTTGAAAAGTTCAATTCATGAATTAGAGCAGAAATTAGCGGATGTTTCTTTTGATGAAATGATTTATAAAACACAAGAAGAAAAATTAACTTTTGTAACAAATCAATTGAAAGAAGCGAGCGAAATTGTAACAAAAATAAAAACTGAAATTGAGCGATTAAATAAATCTTTTGCAGAAAAGAAAGATTTGTTAATTGAATTGGAAAAATTACAAAAACGAGCGACGAATTTACAAACGATGCGAAATTTGTTTAATTCAGCTGGATTTGTGCAATATGTTTCGTCTATTTATTTGAAACAATTATGTGATAACGCAAATGTGCGATTTCATCGAATGACGAGAAATCAATTGAGTTTACAAATGAATGACAACAATGATTTTGAGATTATAGATTATTTGAACGAAGGTCGTTCACGTAGTGTGAAAACGCTTTCTGGAGGACAATCTTTCCAAGTTTCGTTGTGTTTGGCTTTGGCTTTGGCAGAAAGTGTGCAAACAAATGCGAAGTCGGAAAAGAACTTCTTCTTTATTGATGAAGGTTTTGGAACGCAAGACGCAGATGCGGTAAATATCGTGTTTGAAACGTTGATGAGTTTACAAAAAGAAAACCGAATTGTCGGAATTATTTCTCACGTAGACGAATTAAAAGATCGAATTCCAGTTGCTTTGCAAATCACAAAAGATGAAGAAAGAGGTAGTTTGATAGAAGTTGTTTCGTAAGGTATAATGATTATAAAATAAACCCCAAGATTGAATTTAATCTTGGGGTTTATCATTATATGAAGATAATAATCTATTCCTTAACCTCTGATTTATTCGAAATTAACGACCAAATAATTGTTATTAATAAAACTCCACCAATTATTGACAATGAGATAGTCGATTCAAAATGATAGAATGGCATAATAATCATTTTAATTCCGATAAAACTTAAAATAATCGCTAAGCCGTAATGTAGTTTATTGAATTTATCCATTGAATTTGCCAACAAGAAATACAACGATCGTAGTCCTAAAATTGCAAAAATATTAGATGAATATAGAATAAAAGGATCGTCTGGAGCAACAGCGAATATAGCGGGAATACTATCTACAGCGAAAACCAAATCAGTTACTTCAATTACCATTAAAGCGACGAAAAGTGGTGTTGCCATTTTAATTCCGTTTTGTACAGAAAAGAATTTATCTCCATCAAAATTTGGTGTAACTTTAAAGAATTTGTGTACCAATTTAACACCAAAATTTTGTGATAAATCTTGATTTTCATCATCATCACTTGATTTCCAAGATTTGATTCCGGCGACAATTAAGAAGAAACCAAACAGTGTTAAAACGACATTTGGACGGAAGAATTGTTTTGCTTCAAAATTTGCATGAGTTGCTTCATCACCAAGATTAAAGTGCCAATCTCCAATAGAAAAAGCTGGTAAATAAGTCATTTTAATTAATTCAACTCCTGCAAAAATAAAGATTGCTCTAAAAAGAAGAGCACCTAAAATTCCCCAAAAAAGGACTTTATGTTGATATTCTTTTGGAATTTTAAAGAATCCAAAAACGAGTATGAAGACGAATAAATTATCTACGGATAAGGCTTTTTCTATCCAATACGCCGCCTGGAATTGCGAAAATTTATTGATGGCAAATGCATGTCCATCTGCTTCTTTAAAAACGAAATAAATCACTCCACTAAAAATCATCGCCAAGGAAATCCAAACGATGGTCCAAGTAAGCGCTTCTTTGTTCGAAACCACGTGCGCATTTTTATTAAAAACACCTAAATCAAGTAGTAACATAATAATTACTGCAACCCCAAAAACAGTTATTAGTCCAGGATGATTCAACATGCTATCCTGTACAACACTGAAAATACTCATATAAATTTATTTAATTTGACAATTTACTATAAATTTACCAATCCTAACTTGATTGGCCTTTAAAAAATGTTTCTAAAAAAGAAAAAACAAGCAAAATTAATTTATTCCGGAATGAAAAGAGTAATCGCATACGTATTCTTAACAATTATTTTACCTATAGCTTCGAAAGCGCAACACGTTTCGCCATTGTACAAAGATTCTATTCAGATGAAATGGGTGAATGAGAAGTATAATTCAATGTCATTGGAAGAAAAAGTAGGTCAGTTATTTATCGTTGCAGCCTATACAAATAGAGATGTGGTGCATGAAAATGATATTCAAAAATTAATTGAAGAAGAACATATCGGAGGATTAATTTTTATGCAAGATCAAGCGGCTCATCAAATTGAGTTGACAAATAAATTTCAATCTATTTCTAAAATTCCATTGTTAATTGGAATGGATGCAGAATGGGGATTGGCAATGCGTTTGAAAGGAGTGGAGCGTTTTCCTTGGAATATGACGCTTGGTGCTCTACGCAATAATAAGTTGGTGTATCAAGTTGGAAAACAAATTGGTATACAAGCGAACAGAATGGGTGTTCAGTTTAATTTTTCACCTTCAGTTGATGTCAATGTTAATCCAAATAACCCAATTATCGGGAATCGTTCTTTTGGTTCAAATCCAGATCGAGTTGCAGAAAAAGGAATTGCTTATATGGATGGAATGCGTGCGCAAAACGTATTATCGTCTGCAAAACATTTTCCTGGACATGGAAATACAGATCAAGATTCGCACAAAGTTTTGCCGTTGATTCCAGATAATAAAGCAGATTTAGAGAAATATCACATTGCACCTTTCAAGAAAATGATTGATGAAGGTGTACAGTCAATTATGGTGGCGCATCTAAATGTTCCAGCTTTAGAACCAGATCCAAAAATACCTTCAACTTTATCTAAAAATATTATTACAGATTATTTGAAAGGAGAATTACAATTCAAAGGAATTGTGATTACAGATGCGTTGAATATGGATGGTGTAGCAAAAATGTTTCCTGCTGGTGATGTAGATTATAGAGCATTTGTAGCGGGAAATGATATTTTATTGTTTTCGCAAAATGTACACGTTGGGAAACAAAAAATTATTGATGCAATAAATAAAGGTCAGATTTCTGAAGCACGTTTAGAAGAAAGTGTGAAGAAAATTTTGATGGCAAAATATATTACAGGTTTAAATGAAATAAAAACTTTAAATTCTGCAAATGTTTTAGAAGATTTAAATTCTCCTGAAAATTTAGCGTTAACAACTAAAATTTTTGAGAAAGCTTCGACAGTTGTAAAGAATGAACACAAACTTTTACCAATTAAAAAATTGAATCAAAAAATAGCTTTTGTTCCCCTTGAACAAACAGATTATGATCAATTTTTGAGACATTTACAAAAATATACAAATGTTGAGTTGGTGAAGATTTCAAATCCAAATCAGATCAATTTATTGAATGATTATGATGTGATTATTTCGGGAGCGTTTTTATCGAATGAAACGGTTTACAAACCATATAAATTGTCAGATAACTCGAAAGCAATTTTGAAAGCATTACCAAAAGATAAAAAGAAAATCTTCTCATTATTCACAAGTCCTTATGGTTTGAAAGATCTTGATTTATCAAATTTAGATGCGGTTACAGTTCATTATCAAAATACAAAAGATGCGCAAGCAGCTGCTGCGCAAGTTATTTTTGGAGCAATTGATGCAGATGGAACATTTCCGGTAGATATCAATCAAAACTTGAAAGAAGGGCAAGGAATTGTAACAAAACACATCAAACGTTTAGGATTTACTGCACCTGAAAATGTGAATTTAGGAAAAAAAAACTCTTAGAAATAGATAAACTTGCCGAAGAAGCAATTGCAAATCATTACACGCCTGGAATGCAAATTTTAGTCGCAAAAGACGGGAAAATCGTGTATGATAAAAGCTTTGGAACTCAAGATAAAAATTCTTTAAAAAAAGTGAAGTGGACAGATTTATATGATGTCGCTTCTGTAACAAAGGTGACGGCGACGTTGCCTTTGTTGATGCTGGAGGTAAACGAAGGAAAATTAAACCTTGAGCAAACAATTGGAGAAATTGATAATGATGCAAAAAACTCGAACAAATCTTCCTTAAAAGTTCGTGAAGTATTAGCGCATCAAGCTGGTCTTAAGCCATGGATTGGTTTTTACAATGAAACTGTCAATGTAAAAAATGCGCGATTATATTTAGATTTCTATTCGAGAAAGCAAGATGAGGAACATCAGATAAAAGTTACAGATAACATTTATATTATCAACTCTATTAAAGATACGATTTACGAAGATATTTATAAATCATCTTTAGGCCGTAAATCATACGAATACTCAGACTTAGGCTATTATATTTTCAAGAAGAAATTAGAAAAGGATTTTGGGAAAGATTTGAATCAACTGACACAAGAAAAATTTTATCAATCATTGGGAATGTATCGCACAACGTTTAATCCAAAAGAAAAATTTAGTTTAGAAGATATTATTCCAACCGAATACGACAAAACCTATAGAAATCAATTGGTACATGGTTTTGTACACGATCAAGGAGCTGCGATGATGGGCGGAATTGCTGGTCATGCTGGTTTATTCTCTAACTCGATTGATTTGGCAAAATTGATGCAAATGTATTTGAATGGTGGAGAATATGGCGATGAGGTTTATTTGAAGCCAGAGATAGTTGCGGAATTTACAAAACAACAATTCAAAGGAAATCATCGTGGAGCTGGTTTTGATAAAATGCAACATATTTCTAAAGTTGGCCCATCTGTCGAAAGTTTTGGTCATACAGGTTTTACTGGATCTATGGTTTGGGCTGATCCTAAATATAATATAGTGTATATTTTTCTTTCGAATCGTGTCAATGAAACCGTCGAACCAAATTATCTTTCCATTAAAAAAGTGAGAGAAAATATTCGACAAGTAATTTATGAAGCAATTTTACCTTAAATTTGTCTAAATAAAAATCGCGAATGAAAATAGGAATTGTATGCTATCCAACCTATGGAGGAAGTGGAATTGTGGCAACAGAACTGGGAATGGATTTAGCAGAAAAAGGTCATGAAGTACATTTTTTTAGCACAAATGTTCCTGCGAGATTAAACATCAAATTACCAAATATATACTTTCATCGAATTCATGTCGAAACGTATCCATTGTTTCAATATCAGCCATACGATTTGGCGTTGAGTACAATTTTGTATGATAAAGTTTTGCATTACGAATTAGATTTGGTGCATGTACATTATGCGATCCCGCATGCGTATGCGGCGTATTTTACGAAACAAATGTTGGCTCGAAAGGGGTATAAATTACCAATTGTAACAACGTTGCACGGAACAGATATTACGTTGGTAGGGAAACATCCTGTGTATAAAACGGCTGTTGAATTTTCGATCAATGAATCGGATGCCGTAACATCGGTTTCCGAAAGTTTGAAACAAGATACTTTATGTGCATTTGACATTACAAATGAGATAGAAGTTGTCCCAAACTTTATTGATAATGATCAATATTTGCCAGAGAAATGTGTGTGTTGTCGTGATAATTTTGCGCAACCAAAAGAGAAGGTAATTTTGCACACTTCAAACTTGAGAAAGGTAAAACGTATTGAAGATGTAATTGGAACGTTTAATTTGATCCAGAAACAAATTCCATCGAAATTGATTATTGCTGGAGAAGGTCCTGAATGGGATATGGCGGATCAAATGATTCAAGAATTTGGAATTCAAGATAAAGTGAAAAGTCTTGGAATGGTAAGTGACTTGAATGATGTTTTGAAAGCGGCAGATTTATTCCTTTTACCGTCTGAACAAGAAAGTTTTGGATTGGCAGCACTTGAAGCTATGGCGGCAAGTGTTCCGGTTATTTCGTCCAATGCAGGCGGAATTCCAGAAGTAAATATTAACGGAGTCACTGGTTTTGTTTGCCCAGTAGGAGATATCGAAATGATGGCAGAAAAAGCGATTTATATTTTAGAGGACGAAAAGCGTTTGGCAGAGTTTAGTTATCAAGCAAAAGAACAAGCGATACGATTTGATAAAACGAATATTCTTCCGCAATATGAAGAATTGTACCGCAAAGTAATTGCAAAATCTAAAATCGGGTAAATCCCGATTTTTTTTATTCATCCTCATTCAAAACCTTTATTGAAAAACTGACAATATATTTTATTGGCATAACGTTTGACTTATTTATACTCGCTTTTCTAAATGCTTTAGACAAGATTCAAATCTTAATAATGTTGTTATTATGAAAGGCTTTCGTCAGTTAAAAATAGTTTTACTGACACTTTGAACGTATAAAAAAATTATGAACATAGACAATTTGTCATTAGCACAAGTAATGGAAGAAGAAATCGAATTAATTCCTTTGATGAGTAAAGACGAAGAAAGTAAGCTAAATAAGCAAGATATTTCTTCGGTATTGCCTATTTTATCGTTAAGAAACACTGTCTTATTTCCGGGTGTGGTTGCGCCAATTACCGCGGGTAGAGATAAATCTATACAACTTTTAACACAAGCTTACAAAGAAGATCGCATTATTGGAGTGCTTTCGCAGAAAGAAATTGCTGTGGAAGATCCTACACAAGACGATTTGTATACAGTTGGTACAGTTGCGAAAATCATGCGAATGATAAAATTGCCAGATGGAAACATTACGGTGATTTTACAAGGGATGAAACGCTTCAAAGTTAAAGAATTTGTATCAAATGATCCTTATTTCAAGGCTGAAGTAGAAATTTTGACAGAAAAAGTTCCGACATCACGCAACAAAGAATATCCAATTATTATTGAATCAATTCGTGATTTAGCTTTTCAGATTGTAGAAGAAAATCCAATGTTGCCTTCGGAAGCTGCAGGAGCTATAAAAAGTATCGAAAGTAATACATTTCTAATCAACTTTGTAGCGTCTAATTTGACGTTAAGTTTAGATGAAAAACAGTTGTTATTAGAAATTTCTGATATGAAACTTCGGGCAATGGAAGTGATGCGTTTTATGAATGTTGAGCTTCAGAAATTGGAATTAAAGAATACGATTCAGAATAAAGTTCGCAAAGAATTAGATCAACAACAAAAAGAATATTTCTTAAATCAACAAATCAAATCGATTCAAGAAGAATTAGGAGGGAATTCGACAGAAGAAGAAATTAATGAAATGCGCAAACGTGCTTTAACGAAAAGTTGGAGCGAAGATGTAGCAAATCATTTTGATAAAGAAATCAACCGTCTTTCTCGTCTAAATCCGCAAATGCCAGAACATAATATTCAGCGTAATTACCTTGAATTTATGTTGGATTTACCTTGGAATACCTTAACGAAAGATAACTTTGATATCAAGAATGCAAAGAAAATTTTAGATCATGATCATTATGGTTTAGAAGATGTGAAAGAGCGTATTTTGGAACATCTTGCAGTCTTGAAATTGAAAGGAGATATGCGTTCGCCAATTCTTTGTTTATATGGACCTCCGGGTGTTGGTAAAACATCGTTAGGAAAATCTATTTCAGAAGCGATTGGACGAAAATATGTACGTATGTCGTTGGGTGGTTTACACGACGAATCTGAGATTCGTGGTCATCGTAAAACCTATATTGGAGCGATGCCAGGAAGAATTTTACAGTCAATCAAAAAATCTGAATCGTCGAATCCGGTTTTTGTTTTAGATGAGATTGATAAAATGTCGGCTAGTGCGCATGGAGATCCTTCATCAGCAATGTTAGAGGTTTTAGATCCAGAGCAAAATTCAACTTTTTATGATAATTTCTTAGAAATTGGCTACGATTTATCGAAAGTATTTTTCATAGCGACAGCCAATAATATTGGAGATATTCCAAGTCCGTTACGTGATCGTATGGAGATGATTAATATTGCAGGTTATACAATCGAGGAAAAATCTGAAATCGTAAAACGTCACCTTTTACCAAAACAACTAACAGAACATGGCTTGAAAGAGAAAGATGTTGTGTTAGGAAAAAAAGAAATCGAATATTTAATAACAGGTTATACGCGTGAATCTGGTGTTCGTAAATTGAATCAGAAAGTTGCGAAATTAGTTCGTTCAGCTGCAAAACATATTGCGTTGGAAGAAGAATTTAATACTAAATATTCAATTGAAGATATTTCGAAAATCTTAGGTCCTTCTATTACGCCAGATCAATACGAGAACAATGAAGTTCCAGGTGTTGTGGTTGGTTTAGCTTGGACAAGTGTTGGAGGGGATATATTGTTTATCGAATCTATTTTATCGAAAGCAAAAAATGGTGGACTTTCTATCACAGGAAATTTAGGAACTGTGATGAAAGAATCTGCAACAATTGCATTAGAATACATCAAATCGCATGCGGATGAATTGGGAATTAAACCAGAAGTTTTCGAGAATTATAAAGTTCATATTCACGTTCCGGAAGGAGCAACGCCAAAAGATGGACCATCTGCCGGAATTACAATGTTGACGTCTTTGGTTTCGTCTTTTACACAACGAAAAGTAAAAGCAAAATTAGCAATGACAGGTGAGATCACGCTTCGTGGAAAAGTGTTGCCAGTTGGCGGAATTAAAGAGAAAATTTTAGCGGCAAAACGTGCAAATATCAAAGAAATTATTTTGTGCGAAGATAACCGAAAAGATATTGAAGAAATTAAAGCAGAATACGTAAAAGGAATGACTTTTCATTTTGTAAAAGAAATGAAAGAAGTTTTGGATATTGCTTTAACGAATCAAAAAGTAAAAGGAGCAAAGGTTTTGGATTAATCTATAAATCTTTTTAGAACATATAAAAAGGAACTCAATTTAGAGTTCCTTTTTTGTTTATTATAGAATACTAATATCTTCTAAATTTGGATTTTTAGATTTAATTAAATTAATTTTCCATTCCCGTTTCCAATTTTTCAATTGCTTTTCTCTTAACATATCTTGACTAATTGAAGTAAAATCTTCAAAATAAATTAATGATTTTACATTGTATTTTTGAGTGAAAGCTGAACCAATTCCTTCTTTATGAGCTTCTATTCTTTTAATTAAATTGTTGGTAACTCCAATATAGAAAACAGTTCGATATTTGTTTGTAAGTATATAAACATAATATATTTTCATAAGAATTCCTTATATGATATGTTCCTGAAACGAGTTCAGGATGACTTCGTTAGATAAACTAATTTAAGGATTATTAATGATAATGTAGAGAAAGAATGTCAAGCTGAATTCATTTCAGCTTCGCATCAACATAAAAGGAACTCAATTTAGAGTTCCTTTTTTTGTATACTTTATCTTAACTTTAGTCTAAATCTTAACCTTAGTTTTACTTTATCTTATAAGCAATTCCCCAAAAAACAGGCATATTAAAAGGACCACTATATTTCCCATAACCAGGAATAACCAAAGGATCAATTCCTTGATCTTTTTTACCACCAATATAAGCTGCAGGATGTAAGGCTAATTCACCATAAAAATTCTTAAAAATCTCTACACGTCCACCGACAACAGCTTCTATCCAATAACTACTTACATTCGCTTTTGGCAAACTTCCTGTCCCTATAATCTCATTTGATTGTAAATCTCTAATCGGATAACTATTGATGGTTTGCGAATATTTAGAATACGCAATTCGTCCACCAATGTAAATTCCGTTCGATTGATTTTCGATATCTTGCGTTATAAACCAGTTTGCACCAAGTTTTGCAAAAACGCCGTCAACATCAACATCCCAATTGATTTCATTGAAATTATTTTTCTCGAAACCAGCTTCTACAACGGCATGCCACTTATTATTGATTTGATAAGAAGCATAAGCGCTAACTCCTTTTTTATCGTTGAAAGCAGAAACAATTGGATTGAAAACGTCTACACCGATAAAAATATCGTGGTATTTTTTTTTGAGAATAGAATCTGTAACCGAAACTTTTGTTGAATCAGTTTTATTTTCTTGACCAAATGCAAAATTAATTGCGCTCGTCAGCAAAAAGCTTAATAATAGTTGTCGAACCATCTTTAATTTCAGTATTTACAGTTTCTATTTTCTTTATCCAATTTCCAGCTCCATTTCCAGTTTTTGTTACCAATTTTACATCAACTCCTTTAAAAGTTAATCCAAAACCACAAGCTTTAGAAGTATAGCCATTTCCAAGCGTATCGTATTTTAAAATCAATCGATCACGTTTTGCAGGAATTGTTCTGATGACTTTACCCGTTATAGAATCTTTTACATCTATATCTGGACCTTGCGCTATAGTATAGTAAATCTCTTTTTTACTATTTTGACGCAAAGCAATTCCGAAACTCGTTTTTCCTAAAGCAGAATTTTTTTCGATTAAGACAGTATCTTTACTCGTTCCTGTAGCTTCTCTAATTCCTTTCGTAATCGAATCATTATAAACATAAGCCCAATAATAAATAGAATCTTCCAAAGGAACATTTGTTCCATCATAATACATATTAGCAACCATGCGTGGAACATCACCTTCGTCGGTACAAATATCATCATCTTCGCAACTATAAAATGCTAAAGAAATTATAGAAGCAAAAATTGAGTAGGCTAGAAAACGTTGAATATTTTTCATTTTTTTTTGATTGAATTTTAAATTCGCTCTAAAAGTACAATATTTTCTACATGATGTGTTTGTGGAAACATATCAACTGGTTGAACTTTAACAATTTTATATTGATCTTTCATCAATTCTAAATCGCGCGCTTGTGTAGCAGAGTTACACGAAACATAAACAACACGTTTAGGATTCATAAACAAAATATTTTCAACCACTTTTTTATGCATTCCATCACGTGGAGGATCAGTAATAATTACATCTGGAATTCCGTGTTCGTTAATGAAATCTTGATTCAAGACATCTTTCATATCACCACAATAGAAATCACAATTATCAATTCCATTAAATTTTGCTGCCGCTTTTGCTGCATCAATTGCTTCTTGAACAGATTCTACACCAACTACTTTTTTCGCTTTTTTCGAAACGAATTGCGCAATTGTTCCAGTTCCAGTATATAAATCGTATACTAATTCATCTCCAGTTAAACCTGCAAAATCACGTGTTAATTTATATAATTCGTAAGCTTGTTCTGGATTTGTTTGATAGAAAGATTTTGGACCAATTTTAAAGTTCAAATCTTCCATCTTTTCCATAATATGATCATCTCCAGCAAAAACTTCGATATCTAAATCATAAACAGAATCGTTTTGTTTTGGATTAATCGCATACAATAAAGATGTGATTTCAGGGAATTTATCTTTCAAGTTTTGTAAGAAAGCTTCACGATTTTCTTTCTCTTCTCGGAAGAATTGAACCAAAACCATTACTTGTCCATTCTGAGAAGTACGAATCATTAATGTTCTTAATAAACCTTCTTGATTTTTTAAGTCAAAGAAATCCAAGTGATGTTCTAATGCAAATCGTTTTGCTTCGACACGAATCGCATTCGAAGGATCACGTTGTAAGTGACATTTTGTAACATCCAAAACTTTAGACCAAGCGCCAGGAATATGGAATCCAACTACGTCGCGGTCGTCAAATTCTTTACCTGATTGAATTTCTTCTAACGTTAACCAACGTGCATTAGAAAAAGTAAACTCTAATTTATTACGGTAAAAATATTGTTCTTTAGAACCTAAAATTGGAACAATTTCAGCATCTAAATCTTTGAAACCTCCGATACGAACCAAATTGTTAACCACTTCGTCATGCTTAAATTTTAATTGCGCATCATAGCTCATATCTTGCCATTTACAACCACCGCAAACACCAAAATGCTCACATTCTGGCTGAACGCGATAAGGAGATTTTGTGTGAATTTCGATTGCTTGTCCTTCTAAATAGCTGCTTTTTTTCTTCAAAACGTGTACATCTACAACGTCTCCTGGAATTGCGCCTTTTATCAGAACCGTTTTCCCTTCCTCTGTTTTACCAACCGATACACCTTTTGCACCAGCACGTAAAACTTCTATATTATTTAATATGATTTTTTGTTTCGCTTTTCTTGACATTTTGCAAAGGTAAGGAAGTCCCCGAAATATTCAATTTTTTATCTTTTTTTGGAATCAATCTTTGTATTTTAAATAAAATTTTTACTTTTACAACATAAAATCTATCGGTTTTATAGATTATTATTTTATTGAATAAATTTATTTAGGATAATTTTCTTTAAATTGTTTAAAAAATAGGTTTGTTATTTAAATTATTCTATTAATTATATTTATTTAGAAAAATAATATAATTTTGAACTCAGAAATGAAACAAGAAAAATGAAAAAAATAGTATTTAATATGTCAATGTATATGTGTCGCTCTTTACAAGAGGAGGAATATGTTGTGATGTATTAATTACGAAAATAATAGTTCATGAACTCCTCCAAAATTTTGAGGAGTTTTTTATTGTCAAAAAATAAGTTAGAAAGTTAGAAAGAATGTCAAGTCAAGAAAAAAATTATTTAAATCAATTAGAAGACGAAGCAATCTATATTCTGAGAGAAACAGCTGCTCAATTTGAGCGTCCAGCATTGTTATTTTCAGGAGGAAAAGATTCGATTGTTTTGATTCATTTAGCTTTGAAAGCCTTTCGTCCAGGGAAATTTCCTTTTCCTTTGGTACACGTAGATACAGGACACAATTTTCCTGAAGCGATAAAATTTAGAGATTATTTGGTTGATAAAATCGGTGAAAAATTGATTGTAGCCTCTGTAGAAAATGCTATAAAAAAATATAATCTGAAAGAAACTTCTGGCCGTTTTCCTTCTCGTAATGCCTTACAAACGTATGCGTTATTAGATGTGATTGAAGAAAATGAATTTGATGCATGTATTGGAGGAGCTCGTCGCGATGAAGAAAAAGCACGTGCAAAAGAGCGTATTTTCTCAGTTCGTGATGATTTTGGCCAATGGGACCCGAAACTTCAACGTCCAGAATTGTGGAATATTTTGAACGGAAGAATTGAAAAAGGACATAATGTACGTGTTTTTCCGATTAGCAATTGGACAGAATTAGATGTTTGGAATTACATAAAACAAAATAACATCGAATTACCAAATTTATACTTTGCCCACGAGCGCGAATGTATTGTTTACAATGATAAATTAATTGCGACTTCAGATTTTATTCAGCCAAATGCAGACGATGAGGTTGTCGTAGAAAAAGTACGTTACAGAACGGTTGGTGATATGACGTGTACAGCGGCTGTACCTTCGGATTCTTCTACGATTGACGATATCATTACTGATATTATTAATACAAGAATTAGCGAAAGAGGACAAACTCGTTTGGATGATCAATTGTCAGAATCGGCGATGGAAGAACGTAAAAAACAAGGTTATTTCTAAGTCAAAATTTTTTTAAACAAAACTCTATAATATCTATAGGAATTAAGTAAAATGAATGCATTAAAATTTATAACAGCAGGAAACGTAGACGATGGTAAAAGTACTTTAATAGGGCGTTTACTTTACGATTCGAATAGTATTCACACCGATCAATTGGGTGTTTTAGAAAAACGTAAATCAAATGAAGACGACGAAATTGATTTGTCTTTGATTACAGATGGTTTACGTGCCGAGCGCGAACAAGGAATTACAATAGACGTAGCGTACAAATATTTTTCGACTGCAAAACGAAAATTTATTATTGCAGATGCGCCTGGACATGAGCAATACACGCGAAATATGATTACAGGAGCTTCAAATTCAGAGTTGATTATTATTTTGGTTGATGCACGTAAAGGAATCACTTCTCAAACAAAACGTCATGCAAGTATTGGATCGTTAATGGGAATTAAAAAAGCAATTATCGCCATTAATAAAATTGATTTGGTTGATTATTCACAAGATATTTTCGAAAAGATAAAAAATAATTTTCAACAAATTCAAGATCAATTGAATTATGATGAAGTAACTTTTATTCCAGTTTCTGCTTTGGTTGGCGATAATATTGTCGAAAAATCTGCAAAAACGCCTTGGTACAATGGAGAAACATTATTGCATCAATTGGAAACAATTTCGATTGAAACAGATAAAAATTTAGCAGCTCGTTTTCAGGTTCAATGGGTAATTCGTCCAAAAGATGAAGAGCATCACGATTATAGAGGTTATGCGGGGCAAATTTTGAGTGGAGCCTACAAAGTTGGGGATTCTATTAAAGTTTATCCATCAAATATCGAATCAAAAATTGTTAAAATAGAACGTCATTTGGAAGAAGTACAACATGCTGAAGCAGGAGAAAATGTTGTGATTCATCTCGAAAATAATATAGATATAAGTAGAGGAAATACAATTGTAAAAGCTTCCGAAGAACCGCAAACGACAAATGAACCAAAGGCTTGGATTTGTTGGCTAGACAATAATGCTTTGCAACAAGGAAAAACGTATGTGTTGCAACATCGTTTTCATTCAGTTCGTGCAAAAATCAAAACAATCGATCAACAATGGGATATTAATAATTGGGAATTTATTCCATCTGAAGAAATCAAATTAAATGATATTGGACAAGTGGTTTTAAAAACAAATCAACCTTTATTTTTCGATTCTTTCAAAGAAAATATTCATACAGGAAATGCCATTTTGATTGACGAAACAACAAAAAATACAGTCGCAGCTTTAATGTTTATTGACTAAAATTCGTCAGTTCGAGTGATTTTTAGAAATGAATTTATAAAAATTATATCGAGAACTAAGATGAATTTTATTTTCCATAATTTTTTATTGATACAAAATTCCACTCGAATTGACGATTTCATTAATAAAATTATCTAAAATATAAAGGTTTCAAAATATCAATTCAATCTTATCAATCAACTAATTTATTACAAACATGCAAACAACAATAGGAAAAGTAATTTTGGCCGGTGCTGGTCCAGGAGATCCAGAATTGGTGACACTCAAAACATTAAATTATATCAAAAAAGCCGATGTTATTTTGACAGATCGTTTGGTTTCTCCAGTGTTAATAGATGTATATGCGGCGAAAGATGCCTTAGTTATTTATGTCGGAAAACAATGTTCGAAAGGAATTCACACGCCTCAAAAAGATATCAACGACTTGATGATTGAGTTTGCAATGCAAGGAAAATTAGTGGTTCGATTGAAAGGAGGTGACGCTTCGCTTTTCTCTAATATTTTGGACGAATTAGAAACCTTGAAAAAAAATCATGTTCCGTACGAAATAATTCCAGGGATTTCGGCTGCTTTTGGTGCTGCTGCTTACACGGGAATTCCGTTGACAGCACGAAATCATTCGAAAGGAGTTCGCATGTTGACGTTGTGCGATTTGAAATCTATTGACGATAAACAATGGAAAGATTGGGCAAAAACGTCAGATACATTGGTTTTTTATATGAGTGGACAACGTTTACAAACTTTAGCCGATCAGTTAATTTTGAATGGAATTGATACCGAAAAAGGTTTAGCAGTTATTCAACAAGCGACAACTCCAGATCAGAAAACGCAAGTGTTTACTTTTGAAAATATTGTAGAAAATCATTTACCAACCTTTGATTTTGTACCAACTTTAATTATCGTTGGTCATGTTGTCAATTTGCATCAATCATTCGCTTGGTTAGATGAACAACCAACTTCCAATTCATATTTTGATAACTATAAAACAACAATTTCTTATGCTAGCTAACGAAAAATTGAACTTAGTAAAAAGTTTAGTCAAAGAATTATCACGTGACGAAATTATTTGGACAAATGGTTATTTGGCTGGATTAGTTGCAAATCAAACACAAGAAGTACCGCAAGAACAAAGAGTTTTAACCTCAATCAAACCTACAATAATCTATGGAACTGAAACAGGAAATGCGAAGAAATTAGCTAATCAATTACTTGGAATTTTTAAGAAGAATAAAATTCAAGCCAAAGCGATTGATGCGTTTCAATATCCACTGGAAAAAATTGAAAAAGAAGAATTTTTAATTCTAATTTTTAGTACGCAAGGAGATGGAGATTTACCTCAAAATGCACAAAAATTTTATGATAATTTGAGCAATTCTGACCTAAAATTAAATCAAACAAAGTTTGCTGTTTTTGGTTTGGGCGATACGTCTTATCCGTTTTTTTGTAAATCAGGAGAAGAAATTGATGAATTATTCGAAAAACTTGGTGCGCAACGCGTTTTTGATTTGGTAAAAGTAGATTTAGATTATCAGGAAATTGCCGAAAATTGGTTTGCTGAAATTTTAAAAACTATTCAATCAGAAAGAAGTTCAACAAATGTTCAACCTCAAAAATTACAAAGTTCTTCTACGCAGAAAAAATCGTACGAAGGAATTGTAAAGCATAAAATTGTTTTGAACGATAGAGGTTCAAACAAAGAAACATATCATATCGAAATTGCAGTTGATGAGCAAGTAGATTACGAACCTGGTGATGCTTTGGGTGTTTATCCAAAAAATAATCAAACCGAAATTTTAACGATTGCAAAATTTTTCAATGAAGAAAATCGCGCAAAAGAACTTGAAGAAAAAAATATTAGAGCACTTTCTAAAAAATCAATCGATCAATTTGCAACGATTTTGAATGTAGAAATTCTTGAAACTAAGAATGATTTAATTGATTTATTATCAAAATATTATTCGTCAGAATCTACAATGAAATTTGATGATATTTTAGATCTTTTGCATCCGATTGCGCCACGTTTATATTCGATTTCATCATCGAATGAAGCACATGATAACGAAATTCATTTAACGGTTAGTCTGAATACTTTTTCAGTTTCAGATCAACAAAAAACTGGATTATGTTCTCAGTTTTTAGCAGATTTTGAGCAAGATAAATTCATAGAATTTTACATTCATAAAAATAAAAATTTCAAACTTCCAGATGAAAATCAATCGGTAATTATGATTGGTCCGGGAACAGGAATTGCACCTTTTCGTAGTTTTTTGACACATCGTGATGCAATTGGCGCAGAAGGTAAAAACTGGTTGTTTTTTGGTGAACAACATTTTGTTTCGGATTTCTATTATCAAACTGAAATTCAGGAATGGCTTTCGACAGGAGTTTTGAGCAAATTAGATACCGCTTTTTCGAGAGATCAAAAATATAAAATTTATGTACAAGATCGAGTGAAAGAACAAGGAAAAGAGCTTTACAATTGGTTAAAAGATGGTGCGTATTTGTATATCTGCGGTCAAAAAGACGGAATGAGTACAGATGTAGAAAGTGCTTTGATCGAATTAATTGCAAAAGAATCAAATCAAGATGAGGTTTCAGCGAAAAATTTTCTGGAACAATTAGAAGAAGAAGGTCGCTATCAAAAAGATGTTTACTAATCAACCAACAACTAAAAAATGAGTACAGAAAAACAATCTCCTATAGAAGGAATTAAAATAAAAAGTGACGGACTTCGCGGTACGTTAAAAGAGAGTATAGAGCTGGATAATCACACCGGAAATGTGCGTGCAGATGACGAAGCTTTGGTGAAATTTCACGGAATGTATGTGCAAGATGATCGCGATAGACGAGAAGAACGCGCAGAAAAAAAGTTAGACAAATTGTATTCGTTTATGATTCGTTTGCGTATTCCGGGTGGAATTATTGACGCTGATAAGTGGTTGGCAATTCACGAAACTTCTGAACAATATGGAACAGGTGTTTTGAAAATTACAACGCGTCAAACCATTCAATTACACGGAATTTTGAAACATCAATTGCGCCCAACTTTACAATCTTTTGACCAAGCAAAGTTAGATTCTATTGCGGCTTGTGGTGATGTGAACAGAAATGTAATTGCGAGTTCTCACCCTTTGGTTTCACCTATTCACGCTCAAATTCATGCGTATGCAGATAAGTTATCTAAACATTTGTTGCCTAAAACCCAAGCGTATTACGAAATTTTTGTAGATAATGAAAAGATTTATGAGCGAGAAACTGAGAAAGATGAGTTATACGAAGACCGCTATTTACCTCGAAAATTTAAAATTGCAATCGCTATTCCGCCAACTAATGATGTAGATGTTTTTGCAAATGATTTGGGACTGATTGCGATTATCGAAAATAATGAATTGAAAGGTTTCAATATCGCTGTTGGTGGAGGTTTGTCTACAACTCACGGAAATCCAAATACATATTCGCGTCTAGCAACCGAAATTGGTTTTGTAGATTCTGAAGAAAAAGTGTTGAAACTGGCTTATGAAGTATTGACAATTCAGCGTGATTTTGGTAATCGTGGCGATCGAAAATTAGCACGATTAAAGTATACAGTTGATAAGTTAACAGTTGATGGTTTCAAGTCTGAATTAGAAAAACGTATTGGTTTTAAATTAGCACCTTCTCAGTCCTATCAATTTACGGAGCGATCGGATATTTATGATTGGCGACAAGTGAATAACGGAACGTGGTATTACACTTTATTTGTGGAGAATGGAGTTGTACAGCCCAATCAGAAAGCATTTTTACACGAATTGGCTTTATTGAATATCAATAATTTCATTTTTACAGCGAATCAAAATTTATTATTAGGTGAAATTTCGACTGATAATAAAGCTAAAGTTGAACAGCTTTTAGAGAAATATTCTATTCACAAAGATATTAGTGAACTTCGAAAAAATTCGATGGCTTGCGTGGCATTACCAACTTGTCCATTGGCTTTGGCAGAAGCACAGCGTTATTTACCAGAGTTAATCACTAAAATAGAGCCTTTGCTAGAAAAACATCAACTTCAAAATGATGATATTTCTATTCGTATGACGGGGTGTCCAAATGGTTGCGGTCGTTCGTATGTTTCGGAGATTGGTTTTGTAGGGACTTCTGCTGGACATTATAATTTGATGTTGGGAGGTGATCGATATGGTGTTCGTTTGAACAAAATTTACAAAGAAAAAGTAAATGAAGCAGAGATTTTGAATGAATTAGATCAAGTTTTCGAAAGTTATACAAATGAAAAAATAGACAATGAAACATTCGGAGATTTTACCTATCGAAAATATTTTTCGGTTAATTAGTTAAATCCCTTTAAGAACAATGAAAAATAATTTATTCCCGATATTTTTAAAAACAGAACATTTGCGCTTCCTGATTGTTGGCGGAGGAAATGTAGGATTAGAAAAGGTTACGACGCTAATCAAACAAAATCCTTCGATCAATTTGAAAGTTGTAGCAAAGGATTTTAAACAAGAATTGAAAGATATTTTTGCTCAACATTCAACAATTAAACACGAAACTCATGCGTTCGAATCGAGTGATTTGGAGGATGTAGATTTAGTGATTGTTGCAACCGATAACAAAGAAACTTCGCAAGAAGTGAAGCAAAAAGCAAATGAAAAAGGAATTTTGGTTAATGCAGCTGATCAGCCAGATTTGTGCGATTTTTATTTAGGTTCGATTGTGAATAAAGGTCATCTTAAAATTGCAATTTCTACAAATGGACAATCTCCTATAATGGCAAAACGTTTGAGAGAGTATTTTTCTGATGTTATTCCAGATTCAATTGATGAAAACATTGAAAGTTTAAATAAAATCAGAAATAATCACAAAGGAGATTTTAATCAAAAACTAACCGATTTGAATCATTTAACCTCTTCATTTGAAGGAAAAAAATCGAATAAAAAATACAAACGTTTAGTAACCGAAATTACATTGATATTTTTTGCTTTATTCTTAGGATATGCTTTGTCATCAATCGTAAGTTTTTCGGAAGCGAAAGATTTTGTGATTCACATTCCGAATGTTTTTTACATTATGTTGGCGGTTGGTTTTTTCGCTCAAATGGTCGACGGAGCCGTTGGTTTGGGATATGGTGTAACGTGTTCTACAAGCATGATGTTGTTTGGTGTTAATTTACCTTCAATAAGTGGTAGTATTCATACTGCCGAAATGTTTTCGAGCGGAATTAGTGGTTTTTCGCATTATAGATTTGGAAATGTAAACAAAAAATTATTGTTGGCATTGGCTATTCCAGGCGTTATTGGAGCAGTTTCGGGATCATTATTATTGGTTTATTTGGGAAACAAATACGAAACCATTACTTACGGAATATTGGCTTCGTACACCTTAATCATCGGAATTCGATTAATTATTTTAGCATTCAGAAAAAAAATCGAACGCAAAAAAGTAAAACGGGTTGGATTTTTAGGATTTGCTGGAGGTTTTTTAGATGCTTTTGGTGGTGGAGGTTGGGGACCTGTCGTGACATCAACTTTATTAGCAAAAGGAAAAAAATCAAACTTAGTAGTAGGAACAGTTAGTTTAGCCGAGTTTTTTGTGACACTTTCTGCATCGTTGACTTTTTTTGCAGCTTTGGGCGTAAGTCATGGTTTTATCATTGCAGGTTTAATAATTGGAGGAGCTTTAGCAGCGCCAATTGCTGCGAAATTAGCAGGCAAAATACCTCAGAAAGTTGCTATTTTGGCTGTAGCTTTTTTAGTGATCACATTTAGTATTCGAATTCTTTTTAAAATTTTCTAAATTTTATATATCATTTCTAACAATCAAAACACTCTTCATCTCGCATGTTGAGTGTTTTTTATTGTTCATTATTTAAGACATATTTAGTTAAAATATATTTTGTGACAGGTTTCAATGTTTTACCATTTTCGGAATGTAAACCATAATTGGTAAAAAATTCTACTTCACCATTTTTCTTTGTATACCAAACTTTATCAAGTGCATTTTTAAAATTTAAAGTATCAGGTTTTGTGATTTTCTTCAATTGAAAAACAGCTTCGTTATATGGAACAGCATTCATTTGTGGCGAAGTTTTTTCGCATTCTATTTCTTCATAATGATTTTCTTTCCAAACCATACAAGACGAATTTTGATTCATTGAATTAAGAAATAATCCTCCGCTAGCCAAAATCATAGCAATACCACTTCCAGCAATTACTTTATTTCGTTGAAGTTTTATTTTCTGAAAGAAATTATTCTTTTTTGATGGAAGATTAATTATTGATTCTTCTTCAGAAATATTATTATCTATTATTGGTTCTACGGATGCGATTTCTTCTACATTAACTTCTTTTTCTTCACTTTTTATCAGTTGATTTTTTTGATTAAAATCTCCAAAACTTTTATAACCGATATAATGAGCAAGAATATTTAATATATCAATAGAGATATTCTTATCATTAATTTCATTTTTCTCGAATGCTTCATAATATCTCGAAATCGTTTTTGTGCTAATCGGGAAATTATAATCATCAATAAAAATTGTATTTAGATAAGTTGATAAAGCATTTTTACTTGAACTCCCACATTCATTTTTTGCTTTCTCAAAAACTTTTTCGAATAGATCTTTTTTCGTAGACATTTCACTTTTAATTCTTCTACAAAGTAGACAAATTTTGGACAAAATAAATTACGGTTTCCCGTAAAACGGGCTGTCCGATAATTGTCCAAAACTTGTCCATTGTTTGTCTAACAGCGACTTTATGTTCTGTATTTACTTTGCAATAGAAATCAAAACAAAAACAAAAAACTTGATTTCTGAAAACGTAGTCTCGAAAATAGTTGAGGTGATTTGAAGGGAAGCATTTTTCCTGAATTGTTCTCAAGGCTACAAAAAACTTCCCACTAAAGAAGCGCTTCTTTTTTTCTCGTGTACACTACTCGCAATCTGTTTTGTGAGGAAGAGCACCTATATCAAAAAATTAAAAATTTAAGCTATGTTACAATTATTATTCGCTTTATTAGGATTCTTTTTTCCAAATCAAAATGCAAACACAATTTAACAAGATCAACATCCAGTTGTACAAACTTCATCAGATAGTATAGACGGTGATACAAATGGAGAAAAAGGGGATGTTCCTGTGAAAAAATAAATCATCAACGGATAGAGTAATCTATCCGTTTTTTGTTTAGCTTTAGGTTGTAAATATGGAGATTTGAGAAAAATTTTATTTTTTGGTTTTATACTTTTAATAGCTTCATGTCAACAATCTAAAAACAAAGAGATTGAGCAGGATAATTTAGATAATAAAGCTTATGATAAAGCATGGAAGTTTTATGAAAAGCAAGAGAATGATAGTGCTTATGTTTATTTTAATAAAGCTTATTCTGAATTTAATAAACTGAATAACAAACATCAAGCATCAAAATGTTTGATAAATATGGCTTTTATTTCTAAAGATCAAGGAGATTGGTTTGGAAGCCAAGAATTAATTATTTCTTCGATAAAATTATTAAACCCTAAAATAAGTGAAGAAAAAGAAACACTTTCTAGTGCATATAATATTTTAGGGCAAACTTCTCATGATTTGGGAAATTTTAATGATGCTATAGATTATTATCAAAAAGCAATTGATTTTTCTAAAGAAAAAAATGTTTATATTATCAATCAAAATAACATTGCAAATAGTTATCGTTACGATAAGCAGTATGATGAAGCGATAAAGATTTACCAAGAATTACTAAAAGATAAGAATACAATTGAAAATCCAAAAGAATATGCGCGAATTACTGATAATTTAGCATATACCAAATGGTTAAAAGACAATAAGTCCAATGTTATAAATGAATTAAATAAAGCGTTAAATATTAGATTAAAGGAAAATGATTTGTGGGGACAAAATGCAAGTTATGCGCATTTAACAGATTATTTTTCAAATTTAGATCATAAAAAAGCCTTGGACTATGCTTATAAAAGAAAACAAATTGCTTTCGAAAATAAGAGTGTGGGCGATAAATTAGAAGTTTATCAACAACTTATTTTATTAGAAAATCCTACAAATGCAAAACAATATTTTGAAGCTTATCAAAAGCTAAACGATAGTATTCAGTTAGAACGTAACAGAGCGAAAAATCAATTTGCGTTGGTGCGTTATGATTCGGAGAAAAATCGTGCAGATTTTTTGAAAGCTGAAGCAGAGAATGAAAAGAAGAAAAATGATATTTTAAAACTTTATATTCTAATCGGTTTATTGATCGTTTTGTTTGTTTTTGGATATTTTTTGTACAGAAAAAGAAAGCAAAAATTAGAGCAAGAGAAAGTTTTGTTGCAACAAGAAAAGGTTTTGGAAGTCAAAAAAACAGAATTGAAATATTCTAAAAAAGTACACGATAAAGTGGCGAACGGAATTTATCATGTGATGTCTGATATTGAGAATAAATCAGAATTTAATCGTGATCAAATTTTAGATAAATTGGAAGTTGTTTATGAAATTTCGCGCGATATTTCTTATGACAAAATCGATGAAAATCAACAAGAAAATTTTGCAGAAAAATTAGCACAATTGATAAGTTCTTATGATTCGGAACAAGTCAAAATATATTTGATTGGAAATGAAAAAGAACTTTGGAGAAACGTAAAAGATTATGCTAAAACAGAGGTTTTCTTAGTGATGCAAGAATTGTTGACGAACATGAAAAAACATAGCGAAGCTTCACGAGTTATACTAAATTTTAAAGAAGAAAACCAACAAATTATTATCAATTATTCAGATAATGGAATTGGGATTTCGGACTTAAAACCTAAAAATGGTTTGCAAAATACGGTTTCACGTATTTCTAATCTAAACGGAGATGTTATTTTTGAAACTGAAAATGTGAATGGTCTAAAAATTAAGATCATATTTCCAATTCAATAACCTAAATAAAAAGTATGTTTAAAAAAGTATTAATTGCAGAAGATTTTGAGAGTTTTAATATTTCAATTCAGAAAGTTTTAAAAGATTTACATGTAGAAAATCCTGATTATGCTTTTTATTGTGATGATGCATTCTTGAAAGTGAAAAAAGCATTGCACGACAATCAACCTTATGATTTATTGATTTCTGATTTGTCTTTTGAAGAAGATCACCGCGAGCAAAACTTGAAAGGAGGAAGAGATTTAATTGAAGCTGTAAAAGCAATTCAGCCAAATTTGAAAATGATTGTTTTTTCGGTAGAAAAGAAAGCGGATATGGTGGATAATCTTTTCAAGGAATACCATATAGATGGGTTTGTGGCGAAAGGAAGAGAAGATTCGAAAGAGTTGAAAAAAGCGATACAAACTGTTTTTGCGGGCGGAATGCATTTGGAATTGGACATGAAACGTAGTATCAAACAAAAAAATACGTATGAAATAACTTCGTATGATGTTACGTTAGTTTCTTTGCTTTCGAATGGAATTTTGCTAAAAGATATTTCAAATCACTTAAAACAAAATAATATCAAACCTGCAAGTCTAAGTAGTGTAGAAAAGAGATTGGGCTCATTAAAAGAGTCGCTACAAATTACAAGTAATCATCAATTGGTTGCGTTTTTCAAAGATTTGGGAAGTATTTAACCCAAATCTTTACACCATTTATCTACAAAAATCTGTTGCAATTGCTCAATTTCTTTTTCGTAAATCGTATTTTTTCGTGAACCAAAATAGAGTGTATTTTCCAACGGTTTTTCACCTTGCCAAACCAATTTTATTTTACCAGAATTTAGTGCTTCTTGACATAAAAAGTCGGGAACAATAGAAAAGCCATTTCCATCGCTCAAACAACGAATAATAGAACTGATATTTGGGACAATATAATTTGGTTTGAAATCTGGATGTTCTTTAAAATTTTCTTTCCAAAAATGTTGCTCCGCAGCAGCTAATTTTTGAATCGGTTCTAAAATAAAATTATACAAAATTTTTCCTTTTTCAGTCGGAACCATTTTTCGCGCCGATCGATCAAATAATTTGTAGCCCGTATAGGCTTCTAACGAATTGAGATGTAAGCTAAAACCAGGTTGTGAAATAAATAATTGTTGCGCAGCAGCAGATAAAGTCCCAGTTTCATAAATTGCTTTAAACGTTCTGAACCATTCAAGATTTGATTGCTTAACTTCTAAATTTTAATTTTCATCATAAGGTAAATCGTCAGGATCTACATCAATATAATCGGGGTTTGGTAAGGTCGAAAGTCGATACGCTTTTATTGTTTTCAAATCCAATAAATTTGCTTTTACAACATGATGCATTCCGTCCATCAATTTTCCATAAGGACAAACAATAATTTGCTGTGATTTAGAAAATTATAATTAAAACAAAACCCTCCATTTTTAGGAGGGTTTTAAATTTTATTCTGCAAGAAGTTTTTTTATATCTTCTTTTAAAAATTCTATTTCAGGATGATATTTTCCAGCTAGAGAAGGTTCTTTTCCTTCAGGATCTTTGTAATTCAGTCCCGAATAAAACAGTATTGGAACACCCATTTTATCATATCGACTTCTGATATTTCCTTGTTTATCAACCAATGCAAGTTTTCCGCTGTGATTTAGACCTTCGGCAGTTGTTTCGTCTTTTCCAACATAAATATTGAATTTATCCGAAAGTTGCTCAATTTCTTCTCGATCCGAAGTCAAATAATGCCAATTCGGTGATTTTACACCAATTTGTTTTGCATATTCTAACAATCGTGCAGGTGTATCTCGTTTTGGATCAATTGTAATCGAAATAAAACCAAGGTTTGCATCATTTATTTCATCTTCTATTGTGCGTAAATTGTTACTCATTACTGGGCAAATCGTTGGACAACTTGTAAAGAAAAATTCTACAACGTACACTTTTCCTAACATATCACGATTTGTAATCGTTTGATTATTTTGATTTGTCATCGAAAATTCCGGAACTTTCATTACCATGTAAAGTTCATCTTTAGGCTTATTTTTTAACCAAAAAACAGTTCCTATAACGCCTAAAATAATAACAATAACGGCTATTAATTGTTTATTCATGGATATGTTTTTCAGGATTTTTTAGAAACTCTTCTTTGCACATTGTCGAACAAAAACCATACGTTTTTCCTTGGTAATTAGCTGTGTCACTCAAATGATCTGCAGTTTTCATTCCGCAAATTGGATCAACTTCGTTCACAACCGCAATATCCAATTTAGTTACAGCTTTCATTTCTTCGTGAGAAACATGCTTTACTTCAAAATTCTCTTGTTTTGTTTGCTCTTTATTACAAGAAAATAATGCAAACCCTAATACTATTAAAGAGAATATATTTTTTAAATTTTTCATTTTAAATTGTTTATTTGTTTTTAATTAATTGTTATCTGATTCTATAGTTTAGATTTATTAAAGAAAAATTAAACAATTGGAGGATGAAAAACTAAACGAATAATATAGTTAGAATTAATATCTTGATAATGATCAGTTGATAATTTATTTTTTTGCGTAAAATACTTTTTTGGAGAAATAATTTGTTTTTGAGGAACAATCGCATCTAAAATTTTGACCGAATTTTTGACAAAATGATTTTCTGGCTGATTCTTTTCACTTTTCGAAATTTCTTCTTTCAAATAGCAAAAACCATTACAAAGTAATTCAGGTTTTTCTCGATTTTCACAAAGTTCATTTGCGATTTCTTCATAATTCAAAACATAATCTATCATCGGCATTAAAGGACGAAATGCGATAGAAAATATGAGTGATATGAAAAATAGTATGCGCAAAAAACTAATTTATTGTCAAATTTAACCAAATTGATTGAGGTTGAATATGATAAAATTTATGATTTTAAAAGAAAGATTTATCATAATCTTCACTTTTATGTTCTGTAAAATTTTTACCTTAAAAAAGATTTTACAATCTATAAATATTTATGAAAAAAAGTAAGATTTTAGATTTTACAACAACCGAAGAACTAATGCATTTTTTGGTCGAAAATCAAGAAGAAAATCCTCTCTATAAAAATGTGATAAAGAAGTTTGAATATGAAAATGAGTTACTAAAACTGCAATCAGAGTTAGTAAATCTTCAAAATTGGATTTCGACAGAAAAGAAAAAAGTTGCAATCATTTTCGAAGGACGAGATGCTTCAGGAAAAGGAGGTACAATTCGCCGTTTTCGCGAGCATCTTAATCCGCGTTCTATGCGTGTTGTTGCATTGAATAAACCTACAGAAGTCGAACAAAATCAGTGGTATTTTAATCGTTATATCAAAGAGTTACCAAATGCTGGTGAAATTGTTTTTTTTGACAGAAGTTGGTACAACAGAGCAGTTGTAGAGCCAGTTATGGGATTTTGTACCGAGCAACAATATGAGCAATTTATGGTGCAAGTTTCAGAATTTGAACATATGTTGTACGAATCAGGGACATATATTGTCAAATTGTGGTTTTCTGTGACTAAAGAGGAGCAGCAAACACGTTTTGATTCGAGGTTAAATAATCCGCTTAAAAAGTGGAAATATAGTCCAGTCGATGCAAAAGGACAAGAGCTTTGGGATGAATTTTCGCATTATATCAATCAAATGTTTACGCGCACGCACAACTCTTTTTCGCCTTGGATTATTGTCAACGCAAATGATAAAAATACGGCAAGATTAGAATCTATTCGTTATGTGCTTTCTTTGTTTAATTATAAAGGAAAAGAGGATGCCGAAGTAAATTTAATGGTAGATCCAAATGTGATTGAACGTTATTATCGAATGGTAAAAGAATTGAATCATTAATTTTAAATTGTAAGAAAATGGAGCTAAAACCGAAAGATTTAAAATTAATCGAAACCAAAAAAGGTCTTGTTGGACTTTTACAATCTGATCATGGAAAGTTGAATTTTGCGAAAGCCTTGCGTACTGTAAAATATGAAAATAGGATAGAGCAATTACAAGAAGAATTGATAAAATTACAAACTTGGGTAGCCGAAAATAAACGAAAAGTTGTGATTGTTTTTGAAGGTCGAGATGCAGCTGGGAAAGGAGGTGCAATTCGTCGAATTGTAGAACATCTAAATCCTCGTGAACATAGAATTATAGCACTGCCAAAGCCTAATGAAGTAGAACGAGGACAATGGTATTTTCAACGTTATGTTCGTCAGTTACCACGTGCAGGAGAAATTGTTTTTTTTGATAGAAGTTGGTACAATAGAGCTGTTGTAGAGCCTGTAAATGGGTTTTGTACACAAGAGGAATATGAAACTTTTATGAACGAGGTAAATGATGTCGAGAAAATGTGGATTAATTCGGGAATATATTTGATTAAAATTTATTTTTCGATTACAAAAGAACAACAAGCGAAACGTTTTGCAGATATTGTAAATTCACCAACCAAACGATGGAAGTATAGCTCTGTAGATCAAAAAGCGCAAGATTTGTTTGATGTTTATTCAGCTTATAAAGATGTAATGTTTACGAAAACAAATACAGATTTTGCTCCTTGGAAAATCATTGATGCCAACAAAAAGTACAAGGCTAGAGTAGAGGCGATGGAATATATTTTGTCTAAAATACCTTATGATGATAAAAATAAACGTATTTTGAAACATCAAAACTTAGAAGAAGAAAATTAATTATCAAACCTAAAACTATGGCTGAATTTGATTTAAATGATTTAGAAAAAATAAATAATAAGCAAGAAATCATTGATTTTTTGGTTAGACATGATATTATAAAAGAAAAGAAGTTCAAAGAACAACTCGCTTATGAGAAAGAATTAAAAGAACTTCAAGAAAAATTGTTAGAAATACAATCTAAAGTTATTCAAGAGAATAAACGTGTGTTAATTATTTTTGAAGGTCGTGATGCAGCTGGAAAAGGAGGAACAATTTCGAGAATAACAGAATTTCTAAACCCTAAAAAATATCGTGTTGAAGCATTACCAAAGCCGACTGAAATAGAACAAGGACAATGGTATTTTCAGCGATATTTTAAAGAATTACCAAATGCAGGTGAAATTGTATTCTTTGATCGTTCTTGGTATAATCGTGCTGTTGTAGAGCCTGTTTTCGGATTTTGTACGGAAGAACAACATACAAAGTTTATGAAACAAGTAGTAGAAGTAGAAAAGCTTTTGCAAGATGATGGAATTATTTTGGTTAAAATTTTCCTGTCGATTTCGAAAGAAGAACAAGCAGAACGATTACAAGATCGGAAAGATGACGAAATGAAACAATGGAAATTAGGAACATTGGATCAAAAGGCACAAGAGTTATGGGATGTTTATACCAATTACATTGACAAAATGTTTCAGCAAACAGGAACAGAAAGTTCATCTTGGCTAGAAATTGTGACAGATGATAAAAAAACTGCTCGACTTTTAGCGATGAAATCAGTCGTAGCACAATTAACAAATCAATCTTTTGAAGATGATTTAATAAAAAATCATTCATAAAAGAAAGAGAATCATTTGTATAATCAAGATTTTTGATTAATTTTGCACCCACATTGTTCAACCTCTGACGAAAGACGTTTAAGTTGCTCAATTCAAATAAATTGAAATTATAATAATGGAAAATTTAGTAAAATACGTACAAGAGAAATACGTAGCTAAAAAAGAGTTCCCAGCTTTCGCAGCAGGTGATACTATTACAGTTTATCAAGAAATTACAGAGGGTGGAAAAACTCGTGTTCAGTTCTTTAAAGGGGTTGTTATCCAAAGAAGAGGACAAGGAACTACAGAAACTTTCACAATCCGTAAAATGTCTGGAGATGTTGGTGTAGAGCGTATCTTCCCAGTTAACATGCCAGCGTTACAAAAAATTGAAGTAAACAAAAAAGGTAAAGTTCGTAGAGCTCGTATCTTCTACTTCAGAGCATTACGTGGTAAAAAAGCTCGTATCAAAGACGCTGCTTACTAAAAACTGCTTTTTTAGGAAAAATATAAAATCCGTTCGATTATCGAACGGATTTTTTTTGGCTGATTTTGAAAGTTTAATATAAAATATTAAATTTTACCATTTCTTAACATTCTATTAAGAGTTGAAAAAATAGTTTAATATTTTATTGAAACAAGTAATTCCTAAAATTATTCTATATATTCTTTTATTACTTGGTTTATTTTTGTATTTGAATTGTAGAGTAATTCTTAAGTGTTTTTTTTAAATACTTTTATTATTAACAATTTTAACACAAGAGATGAGAAAAAAAAATTAGAATTTTTAGTCTTCTTTTTGTTCTTGGATCGTTTGCTTATGCTCAAACTACAGGTCATGTAAAAGATTCTGTTGGTTTTCCAGAAGCAGATGTAGAGGTAAAAATAAAAGGGACTGATAAGGTAGCTTACACAGATGAAAATGGAGATTTTAATATTGATGCCAAAATCGGTGATATTTTAATTATTAAAGGCAAGGAAATTACTGTTACTTCTGGAAATTTAGGAGATTTATCTAGTTATTTTCAACAAGATAAAGTTGTAGATTTAGGAACTGCAGTTGTAATTGGATATTCTACACAGCGTAAAGAAGAAGTAACCACAGCAGTTTCAGTTGTAAGTGCAAAAGATTTAGTTGATACAAAATCTCCAAATATTACAAATTTATTGCAGGGTAAAGATGCAGGCTTACGAATTACAAGTGGTTCTGGACGTCCTGGGGCTACTGCTTCTATGCGTTTAAGAGGAAGATCAAGTATTTCTGCAGGAACAGACAGATGCTTTATGGGTAGTTGACGGTGTGATTTATCATGGTACACCAAATATTAATCCAAATGATGTTGAAACAGTTTCAGTATTAAAAGATGCTGTGGCAACTGCATAATACGGATCTCGTGGAGCAAATGGAGTGCTTGTAATAACAACGAAAAGAGGTCGATCTAAAGGATTAAGTGTAGGTGTTGACTATTCAAATAGCTGGAATTTTTTCAATCTTGGTAAATTTAAAGTAATGAATAGCCAACAAATGTATGATACATTTATGGGAATGAGTAATTTACCTGCAAGTCAAGCTCCTCCAAAAGAATTAGCTACGCGAAATTTTGATTGGGTAAAAAATGGAACAACTGTAGGTGTTGTACAAGATGCTTCAGTTAGCATTGCTTCTAATACAGAATCAACAAATCTTTATTCAACGATTAATTATTATGATGAGAAAGGAACTGTAAAAGGCTATGAATATGAACGATTATCTGCAAGAATTAATCTTGATCATAAACTTTCTGATCGTTTAACTTTCAAACCAAAATTAAACGCTACCTATACGACAGAGAAAGATCGTGAGCATTCATTGTATGATATGTATCTAAATATGCCTTGGGATAGTCCTTATGATAAAAATGGTAAGTTAATTAATCCAAATACTTGGGACGGAGGTACTTGGTATGGAAGAGATTATTCGAATTATTATTATGATTTGAGTACTAATTATGGTGAAGGAAATAAATTTGATATTCAAGCAAATATGGATTTTGAATGGAAAATTTCGAATTCATTAACTTTTCAATCAACAAATAATGTACAGTATTACTCAGAAACATCTATGTATTATGTAGATCCTAAATCTATCTCAGGAGCAGATTATGATGGATCTATTTATCAATATTCAGACAGAAGAATTGTACGCTTGTTTAACCAAATGTTACGTTATAACCGCAAATTTGGTTTACATAGTTTATCTGGATATGTAGCTTATGAGTATTCTGATTATGATTATAAAAATTTAGGAGCTACAAAACAAGGTGTTCTTCCTGGAACAACAGTTTTAAATAATGGTGTTACTCCGTTTAAATCTGAAGGTTTAAGAAATGATTATGCATTCCAAGCTGGTTTAGCACAAGTGAATTATGGTTATGATAATCGTTATTATGCGCAAGCTTCTTATCGTTATGATGGATCATCTAGATTTGCAAAAGGTAATCAATACAAAGGTTTTTATGCAATTAGTGGAGGATGGAATGTTAGCAATGAAGCTTTTTTGAAAGATTCTAATACAATTTCGAACTTAAAATTAAGAGCTTCTTATGGTATTGTAGGTAATGTTGGTCCAGACAACAATCTATATATGTATTATCAATTATATTCTAACTCAGGGCAATACAATAGTTTGCCTGCATTAACACAAGGGCAGTATGGAAATAATGCAGTTTCTTGGGAAACATCTAAGGATACAAATATAGGTTTAGACATAGGTTTATTTAACCGAATTAATATGACTCTAGATGTGTATAATAAGAACACAGATGGATTATTGTTCTTCGTTAAATTCCCTGATACATCTGGATGGTCAGGCTATTGGGATAATGTAGGGGTTGTAAATAATAAAGGTATAGAATTCTCTATTAATGCTAACTTATTTAAGCCTTCTAGCGAATTTCAATGGAATTTAGCCTTCAATATAGCGAAGAATAAAAATAAAGTAAAAGAGTTGTATGGTGGTACTCCAATATTTGTAGATGCTACTGCAAATGGATACATGAAACGTATCGAAGAAGGATACGATATGGATACTTGGTATATGCGTAAATGGGCTGGT
>NZ_JAOCDF010000025.1:0-54502 GCF_029840775.1 Empedobacter sp. GD03865 | reverse complement strand
CCTTACTTTTTTTTTGTTCTTCTAAAAACTTTGAGCCGATAGAGGGACTCGAACCCACGACCTGCTGATTACAAATCAGCTGCTCTAGCCAGCTGAGCTACATCGGCATTTTTGTTTTTAAAATCGTTATTTAAAAGAACAGTCCGTTAAATATGTTTGTTTAACGGACTGCAAATTTACGTTGTTTTTTGAATTAACCAAATTTTTAGGTTCTTTTTTTAGTCAATTCGTTATTTTTTATCTTTCGCTAATTTTTTCTTTTTTTCTGATAATTAATTTTTTTAATGTATCTACCGCCAAATCAATACATTCCTCAAAAGACTGTCCTGTTTTACTCACAACAATGTCATCTCCTGGTACTTCTAACTTAATATCAACTGTCTTATTATTTTTTTCTGCAGTATTCTCTAATTTAAAAGAAACATTCGCTGCAATGATTTTGTCTGACAAAGTTTCTAATTTTTCTAATTTTTTCTCTAAATACTCCTCTAAACCTGGTTTAGTATTGAAGTTTACTGCTTGAAAGTTAATTGTCATAATTACTCTTTTTTGTTCTCACGCGGGTGAGCTTTGTTAAACACTTTTTTTAAATTTTCTATACTCCCATGTGTATAAATTTGAGTCGATGACAAACTTGAATGCCCTAAGATATCTTTTACCGCATTCAGATCTGCTCCGGAATCTAACATATGGGTCGCAAATGAATGCCTCAACATATGAGGACTTTTTTTATGTTTTACACTTATAAGACTAAGATAGTATTTTACTTTCGAATAAACAAGATTATCATACAAAGGTTTTCCTTTTTCTGTTACAAAAACATTCGTACATTGTAAGGTAATTTCATTATGTTTTCTGGTGTTATAATTCGCCAAATCATCTAATAGAAAGGTAGAAATAGGAATTATGCGTTCTTTGTTTCTTTTTCCAAGAACTTTTATAGAAAGTGTATTCGGATCGATATCATTTTCTTTCAAACCAATTAATTCGGCACGTCGAATCCCTGTTTGATACATTACATCAATCATTAATCGATCACGTAAACCTTCGAATGTATCTGGGAAAAACTCATCATTATTCAACAAATCATTCAGTTCTGCTTCTGTAAATGGCACCAAAACTTGTTTATTTTGTTTGAGTGAATGAATTTGTTCGATTGGATTAATGGTAAGATGATTTTCTTTGATCAGATATTTATAAAATGTTCGCAAAGCGCTTAATTTGCGATTAACCGTTTTCTCAGACTTTTCTAATTCTGATAAATGCATCACAAATGCACGAATATGATTTTTTGTTGCAAGTTGTATTTCTGACGAATTTTCTTCTTGTTGATAGAACTCAACAAAATCGTCCAAATCTCTTTTGTAGCTGGTGATTGTTAGCGTAGAATAGTTTTTCTCGAGCGCTAAATAATCTAAGAATAGTTGAATAAATTCCATAAAAAAAACCTATTCATCAAAGTTACAACTTTAATAAATAGGTCAACAGAAATTAATTTCTTTATATCGTTTAAAACGGCAATTTATGCTTCCTCCTTTTCGATTAAGGCTTGTTTGTAGATTGCTCTACTCATCTTAATTCTATTTGTAACAGAAGGTTTTGTAAATTGTTGACGTGCTCTTAACTGACGTACAACACCTGTTTTATCAAATTTTCTTTTGTATTTTTTTAGAGCTCTTTCGATTGACTCTCCGTCTTTTACTGGTATAATCAACATAATTTTATCTATTTCTTTTTGAGATGGCAAATATACAACTCTTTAGTAATTAAACAAATCGTTTTGTATTAATCTTTCAAAATATTTCTTCCAATCACTAATTTTTGGATCTCAGTTGTTCCTTCACCGATTGTACACAACTTAGAATCACGGTAGAATTTCTCTACTGGAAAATCTTTTGTATATCCGTATCCACCAAATATTTGAACTGCTTCATTCGAGATTTTAACACACGCTTCCGATGCATAATATTTTGCCATTGAACCTTCTGTCGTCATTGGTTTTTTATGATTTTTTAAATAAGATGCTTTACGAATTAATAATTCTGAAGCTTCGATTTCTGTAATCATTTCAGCCAATTTAAAGTTAATTGCTTGGAAATTTGCAATTGCAGTTCCAAATTGATGACGCTCTTGTGCATATTTCAATGCTGCTTTGTATGCTCCTTTCGCGATTCCTAAAGATAAAGCTGCAATCGAGATACGACCACCATCTAAAATCTTAAGTGCTTGCTTGAAACCATCACCAACATTTCCTAAACGATTTGCATCCGAAACACGTACGTTATCGAAGATTAACTCTGCCGTTTCCGAAGCACGCATTCCTAATTTATTTTCTTTTTTACCCGATGTAAAACCTGGCGTTCCTTTTTCTATTACAAAAGCTGTCGCGTTATTTTTAGCTCCTTTCTCTCCTGTTCTTGTCATCACAACCGCAACATCACCAGAAATTGCATGTGTAATAAAGTTTTTTGCTCCGTTAATCACCCATTCATCTCCATCTTTTACAGCTGTTGTAGACATTCCTCCTGCATCAGATCCTGTGTTGTGCTCTGTTAATCCCCAAGCACCAATCCATTCTGCTGTTGCTAATTTTGGTAACCAACGTTGTTTTTGTTCTTCGTTACCGAATTCTAAAATATGATTTGTACAAAGTGAATTATGTGCCGCTACAGACAAACCGATAGAAGGATCAACTTGTGAAATTTCATCTACAATTGATACATATTCATCATATGACAAACCACTTCCTCCATATTCTTCTGGAACAACGATTCCCATGAATCCCATTTTTCCAAGTTCTTTGAAAACTTCAACTGGAAAAGTTTGAGCTTCATCCCACTCCATTATATTCGGTTGAATGTATTGTTTTGCAAAATCTCTTGCCGATTGCGCGATTAATGATAAATTTTCATTTTCTAAGAAATCCATTTTTTTGAGTTTTTTTGTTTTTTTATGACTTTCCTCCAAAAGTAATAAATTTCTATTAAGTGAAAAGTTTTTCTTTTACGATTATTTTTACTCATTAAAAATAATTGACTATCAGCGTGTTTAAGTTAATAATATCCTTAAAAAAAACAAATGTTTAAAGTCATTTTCGGAAATGATATTTGACATTTTAATTCGGATGAATTAATCCGAATTTTGTTTCAGAAATAAAATAAACATTATGAAAAAAGGACTATTAATATTAGGAGCAATCCTTACATCAGCAATCTCATTTGGACAAGAAGCAGGTGAATTGCATATGCGCGTAAGAGCAACAGGTGTAGTTCCTATAGAAGATGCTAAAATTGAAGCTATAGGCGGAAATGTAGCGGTTACAAATAATCTTATTCCAGAAATCGACTTTACTTATTATATTACAAAAAATATCGCAGCCGAATTAATTTTAGGAACATCTAAACACGAAGTTGTTGCGGTAAATACTGCATTAGGAAATTTAGATTTGGGACGAGTAATGTTGTTACCTCCAACTCTTAATGTACAATATCATTTGTATCCAACCAAAAACCTAAAACCTTATGTTGGTGCAGGAATTAATTATACAATCTTCTATGATCAAGGGCAAGGAAAAGGTAGAAACGCAGCTGTAACTAGTGTAGATTACAAAAACAATGTAGGTTTCGGATTTCAATTAGGATTTGATTACAAAATCAATGATAAATTATACTGGAACGTAGATGTTAAAAAATTGTACTTGAATACTGACGTTACAGTTGGTGCAGCTTTAGACAAACAAGTTTATGTACCAGCAGATGTAGATCTTAATCCTTGGTTAATCAGTACTGGTATTGGTTTCAAACTATTCTAAAATCGACCTTTTATATATATTATGATTTTTTATTAACCAACTAAAAGATCAAAAAGAGAAGCAATAGCTTCTCTTTTTTTTATTTAAATTGACTTATATCAAAATATTGCTCATAAATAGGTTTCAATTCAGTCAAATCTGTACAAGGAGTTTGTTCTAATTTTCGAATTTCGATTCCCTTTTTATAATCACTTAGAATTTCCTTATAATTATTAATGTAACCATAAGCTCCTATTCCAATTTTCTTAAAATTTAAATCTTCATGTTTTATTACAGAAACTTTTTTGTTTGTGAAATAATTCTCATTTACATATAAAATATCGATTAAATCAATGCAATTACCTTCAAAACCTTCTGGAATTCTTCTTCCAAAAATATTATCATTCATCATAAAAGATATTCCGTAGAAAATTATATTATCCTCTTTAAAAATATCAATCACAACCGCTTTAATATTATCCTCAAACAAAATAATATCTCCAAATTTGAATTTTAAATCAGAATCATCAATCTTACCATAATTTGTTTCACTTACAGCATTATTCTCTGAAACTGATGGATTACAACAGAAAAATGAAAACAAAACAATGCAAATTCCAAAATATTTCATAAGATAAAATTTTACTCTTCCACTCTCTTATCTTCGATGTGATTTGTTCGAAAATATTCTCGAACCGAAACAAAAGTAGGTTCTATATGCACTAATACATCTTTTACTTGTGGCATTTTAGCTTGTACAGCATCTTTCAGATCATGACTAATTTTATGTCCTTCCACCACCGAAATCGTTCCATCGACTATTGCATGCAAATCCACATAATAATTCATTCCATTTTTGCGCACATTACATTTTTCAGTCGCCATAACACCAGGAACATGTGAAGCGATTTCTCTAATTTGCTCAATTTCATTTTCGTACAATTGCTCATCCATAATTTCTCCTAACGCAGGTCGAAGGATTTTGTATGCATTATATAAAATAAAACTTGAAGCAAAAAGCGCAGCAACATCATCTGCTGCCTCCCAACCTGGTCCCATTACCAACGAAATCGAAATTCCGATAAACGCCATTAATGATGTAATTGCATCCGAACGATGATGCCAAGCATCTGCTTTTAGAGAAGAACTATTGGTTTCTACACTTTTTCGCATTACATACTGAAACGATAATTCTTTGAATAAAATAATTCCTCCAAGAACTAACAATGTAAATGGTTTGGGTTGATGATGTGGTGTAATAATATTGGTAATACTTTCTTTTGCAATGATAATCGCAGAAACAATAAGGAAAGTAACCACTAAAAATGTGATTAACGCTTCTGCTTTTCCGTGTCCGTAAGGATGATTTTCATCTGCAGGTTTTGCAGAATACTTTAGTCCAAAGAAAACAAATATAGAAGAAAAAACATCTGCCGAAGACTCGATAGCATCTGCAATAAGTGCGTAAGAATTCCCAAAATAACCAGCCAAAAACTTAATTCCAGCCAAAGAAGCGTTTCCTACAATACTAAAAATCGAAGCTTTGATTGCTTTTTCCGAATTATCATTCATACCAAAAAAATAAGCCCTACAAATGTAAGGCTTATTCTAATTTTATATCTCGAAAATATTATTTTTCTAAGAAAGGGTATTTGTAATCTTTTGCAGGAACAAATGTTTCTTTGATTGTTTGAACAGAAGTCCAACGTAACAAGTTCATTGCAGAACCTGCTTTGTCATTTGTACCAGAAGCACGCGCTCCTCCAAATGGTTGTTGTCCTACAACTGCACCTGTTGGTTTGTCGTTGATGTAGAAGTTTCCACAAGCATTTTTCAATGCTTTAGCAGCTAATTCTACAGCAGCACGCTCTTTCGCGAAAATTGATCCTGTTAATGCGTAAACAGAAGTTTCGTCAACTAATTTTAAAGTTTCTTCGAATTCATTTTCATCATAAACATAAACTGATAATACAGGCCCGAAGATTTCTTCTACCATTGATTCATATTTAGGATTTGTTGCTTTGATAACTGTTGGTTGAACAAAATATCCAACTGAATCATCATAAGTACCACCTATTACAACTTCAGCTTCAGAAGATGCTTGTGCACGATCGATATATGCTTTAGATTTTTCGAAAGAGTTTTTATCGATAACCGCTGTCATGAAATTAGAGAAATCCTCTGGAGATCCTAATGTAACAGTTGCTAACATTTCTTTCATTTGTTTCTCAACTTCGCTCCATAAGTTAGATGGAATATAAGCACGAGAAGCAGCAGAACATTTTTGTCCTTGGTATTCAAACGCTCCACGAACTAAACCTACAGCAACTTCTGTTGGACAAGCTGATTTGTGAACCATTACGAAATCTTTTCCTCCTGTTTCTCCTACGATACGTGGATAAGTTCTGTAATTGTTGATGTTATCTCCAATTTGTTTCCATAAAGTATTGAAAACTTTTGTAGAACCTGTGAAGTGTAAACCTGCAAAATCTTTATGTTCTAAAACTGTTTTTGCAGTTTCTGCTCCATCAGTTAAGATCATGTTGATTACACCATCTGGTAAACCAGCTTTTTTGAACACTTCCATTGTTACTTTAGCAGCTAAAGTTTGTTTATCAGAAGGTTTCCAAACTACAACGTTCCCCATCAAAGCCATACAAGATGGTAAGTTACCAGCAATTGCAGTAAAGTTGAAAGGAGTAATTGCAAAAGTAAACCCTTCTAATGGACGATAATCTACACGATTCCAAATTCCAGGAGAAGAAATTGGTTGATCTGCATAAATTTCTGTCATGTATTGTACATTGAAACGTAAAAAGTCAATCAACTCACAAGCTGAATCAATTTCTGCTTGCATTGCATTTTTAGATTGACCAATCATTGTTGCAGCATTTATTTTTGCACGGTAAGGACCAGCAATCAAATCTGCAGCTTTCAAGAAAATTGCCGCTCTATCTTCCCAAGGCATTGCAACCCAAGCTTCTTTTGCAGCTAAAGCTGTATCAATCGCTTTTCTTACATCATCTTGTGTTCCTTCGTGGAAATAACCAACAACTTTTTGGTGGTCATGTGGAGGACGAATTTCTTTTTTATTTCCTGAAAAAATTTCTTCAGAACCAATGTATTGAGGAACTTCAGTTACCTCGTTAAACATTTTTTTGTAAGCGTCTAATAATTGCGCACGCTCTGGCGTACCAGGAGCATATGATTTCACCTCTTCGTTAACAGCGTGAGGAATTTGAGCAAATGATTTTGACATTTTGATTATTTTGTTTGTTTATACTTTTCAAAGTTCAAATTTAAGAAAAATAAATGGAAATGTTTCAGTTCAGATAATTAAGTCTTTTATCACTTTAAACATAAAATCATCCATTATTCTTCCTTTTTATTTTCTTTTTTATCTTTTGTATGAAGAATTTGATTTTCGATATTTTCTAAATATTGAATCTGCATTTCCTGTATTTCTAATAATTTCTTATTCTGATGAACCAATAAATGATCTATTTTTTCGCTTAATAATTTTATTTCCAGTTCGGCTTTCAAATTAATTTTATAATCATGTTCGGCTCTATCACGGTCTTTATCTTCTTGACGATTTTGACTCATCATAATAATTGGAGCTTGTATTGCTGCTAAACAAGACAAAATCAAATTGAGTAAAATAAATGGATAGGGATCAAAACCTTTGTTGTGCAACATCCAAAAATTAAGAAACATCCAAGCCAATAAGAAAATAAAAAACGAAATAATAAATGTCCAACTTCCTCCGAAAGACGCTACTTTATCTGCAATTCTATCGCCTGTTGTCAATGGCTTTGATGAATTTTCTTTTATATTCTCGGAAAGAATAGAATTATCACGAATTGCTTCTACTACATCTTGATCCAATTTTTCCATTTCACCTTTTTCTTGCGAAATCAAATTTGCAAAAAATTGACGACGATATTTGTTCAATATTTTTATCGAAACATAATCTTCTTCGGTAATTGCTGGATAATCTTGCTCAATCAATTTAAAAATTTCTTGCTGAATTTCTTTTCCTTTTACAGCTTCGTAGCGATTAATTGGTTTTTGAGTTACAAAACATTTCATAATAATCTATTTTAGTCAAAAATCACATAACAAAAAACGCTCCTAAAATTAGAAGCGTTTTAATTATTAAAAGTTATTCGTGTAATAATCGAAATATTTGCAATTTGATTTTATTTCTTGATATGTTTTCGTGTCCGAATATTGTTTCAAATTTTTAAAATTAGAACGATAATTTGCCACTTTAAACGCTAAAATTTTATCTTCGTTATCATATTGATTTTCGTACAAACGTTTCAACACAGGGTCTTTTGCATTATAAAATCTTCCTTGTTCATTCTTAGACAATGCAAACAAAATTTGCGCTTTCATTTCTTTGTCTTTTGTCGAATCAAATGCTTTTTTCAAATAATTTTCTGACGGCGTAAAATTATCTACGTAGTTTCCACCCCAACCGAAACTTTTGTAAAAGAAGTTGCTTGTCGCTTCATATTGATCACCATAATTATTAAATTTTGGTCCATTATCATTGTTTCGATCAAATGTCAACAAATAACGATAATAGCCTAAAGTCGTCGTATTGTAAAAGAAATTCACCAACAAATAATTCGCTTTTGCAGCTTCTTCGGTATTCTTCTTTGCTATTTTATTCAATTCAATCATCGCATTTGTCAATTCTAATTTTGACATTTTTGGTTTGATAAATTTGAATTCATTCAAATATGGTGTTGCGATCACTTGATTTTCGTCACAATTGAAACATTCAATCTTATTATATCCAAAGATTTTATTCGGAATATTATGATAACCATCAAACTGATTTTCTACCCAAGTTTTGCTTTCTTTTTCTGTTGTATAATCGTAATCATAAACAAAATAAGCACTTTCTGACGTGTGATATTTTTGATCAATCTTCTCAAATTCTTTTTTCGCCAAATCAAATTTCATTTCGCCTAAATACAATGTTCCTTTGAAATCGGCTAAATAATCTGATAATTTAAACTGAATTTCTTTTGATTTTTCTGTTCTCCAATCCCATGAACTCGATTTTACTTTTGCATTAATCAAATATTTTTCGAAAGCTGTTTTATTCGATTTTTTATCCAATTTATCTAAATCATTGATAATCGCCCAATCCGGATTTGAGCCTAATTGTGTAATTTCATTATGAATCAAAAATGCTTTTCCTTTGTCACCTTGCAAAAAATATCGATTTGCTAAAACATCTAAAATCACATTTTTCAAGTTCATTTTTTGATCATCTTCATCCGAATAACCATAGACATCTTCTGGTAATTTTGGATATTCATAATTCAAAATCGACGCATATTTTTGCATCAATTGATTCTCAAAACTATCTGTAATTTTCTTTTGTTCGAAAATTTCTAATAAAATTTCAATCACTTTTTTCTGTTGTTGAAATTCTTTCGAAGTTGAATTTACTTTTGCTAAATAATCCTTTGTTTCCGCAAAATTTTTGTTCAATAAATTCAAATATGCCACCGATAAATTCCAATATTCTTTGTCGTCAGCTTTTATCACTTGTGATTTTGCCAGAGCAATCAATTCATTGATCTGAACTTCATCTTTTGAATCTTCGGGGTTACTGTAATAATTGCCATTTGTTTTTACAGGCAAATATAAATCTGTATATTTTTTTCGTTCTTGAGAAGAATTCCAATAATAATCTTCAGGATTTTGTTGCAAATATTCGCGTTCAATTAAATTAATAGAACGTGCAAATAAGATTCTCGCTTGTGGAGCATTTACATCATTCGCAATAATTTTTTTGGCAGGAGCTAACGGATTCGAAAAATCATTGTAACCAATCAATAAATACAAATCATTTTTTTCTTGAATCGTTTTGGCATTGGCTAACATTTTCTCATAATTCAAATCTTCTGTCACGCGCATCGATTGATAAGCACTCATTTTTCGATCATTCGAATGAGAAAAAACTTCGAAAAAGTCATAATTCGCTTGAATATAATTTCCAAGTGCACGCTCCGCTCCACCTTTTTGATCTAACGCATAATAATACATCGAATTTTTGAGTCCTTGCGACGCCACATACATATTAAAATAATTGATAGCGTCTTTATATTCGTGGAAATAATGCGCAAAACGCACCAATTGATAACCATAACGAACTTTTAATTCTTTGTCCGTTTCCGCATTCCAACTTTTCTTTAGAACCTCAAGAACTTTTTTATAATTTAGATTATTGACATTTTTTTCTGGACGATCTACATACGACCATTCACCATTATCGATGTAATAAAAAGCCATGTAAGGCTCTAAATACTTGGCATACGACAAGTAAAGTAAACTTTGCTTATTCTTTTTTACCCAATCTGTTGTCGCAAAATTATAGTTCGTATTGGACGATTTTCCATTCTTTACCATCAAATCAATTTCTTGTTTCGATGCTTTAAAAACTAACTCAAATGCTTGCTGATAGCTAATTCCTAACGTTTTTTGCCAATCCAAAATATTCTCATTCTTTTGATTTGCATCCATCGTATAATATGGATTATCCAACGTCATCAAAAATGGTTGATATTGCGGAGCTTCGCTTAATGTTTGCGAAAAAAGATTGTAGTAATAATAATCTTCTCCGCCTCCATCTGCACAAGCAAATGCTTTGGTTAAACCAAAAGTTAAGCATAAAGTAAGTACTATTTTTTTCATAATTGTGTTGGTATTGTTTTCAAAAATTTTGAGTCTAAATGATAATAAATCAATCGATAATTGTAAGATAATTTTGTATCGATAAATGATTTTGCTTCAACTAATAATTCGGGAGAAATCATTTCAACTTTTATTGTAAAACCTTTGCTCACATAAAAATTTCGTACAAAAAAATCATCTTCCACTTCATAAAATCCATTTCTGATTTTCTTTACAGGTTTTCCTATCAAATCTTGCTCCGAAAAAGAATTGATTAATTTTATTTTTCCTTGATGATTTGTCAAAATTGCCCACGAATAAATTGGCAAAGCAACATCTAATTTGATTGGATAATCGTTCAAGTTTTTTAAATAATCTTTTGCTATTTTCAAATCTAAAATCGAATTATTTTCAGATTGATCAGTTGGATTTTCGGTTGCATAACACATCAAAACCATTTTATCCAAAGGCGGAACTCCTTCTTTGTCTTTAAATTTGACTTGATGCAAACGCAAAGTTGCCGAAAGTTTTTTTCCCGAAATATGTTTCAATTCCGACAAAAACATAAAATAATTCTCACGCGTAGATTTCGTCCAATCACAATCTATCTGAATTTCATTGAAACTTTTTAGATTTCCTCTTTCAGCCGTTTCACTCAAAAAATTATACACATCTTTTGCTAAAATTTTGACTTGATCTTTTGATGTATTCAGAAAAGTTTGATTGGTAATAAAAACCGTCGGAATATAATTGACATTGAGCTTCGTTGCATCAAAATTCTGAATAATTCCAACTGGAGAAATTTTATTCAACTTTTTATCCACATCAAAAAAACGAACATAAATATTTTCCACTTTTAGTGAATCAACCGCTTTTTTCTCTGTTTCATTCACCGAATAATTACTTCGCCAATAATAAAAATCAATTGGTGATTTTTTGGTTTCAGAAGTACATCCAACCAAACTAATTATCGTAAACAGTGTTAAAAATCTAAATAAAAATTTCATACTCAAATTTAACTCAAAATCTATAAATCACAATCGATGAAAATAGTGAGATTTTATCAAATTAATTGTCGAAATTTATCCTCTATAATATTCTTAAAAAATGAATGATAAAAATTTTCAGCGTGTAATCGAAATGTCTTTTGCGAGCGTTTATCCACATTATATCACGAAAGCAGAAAAGAAAAACCGAACAAAAACGGAAGTTGACGAAATTATTTTTTGGTTGACAGGTTATACTGAAAAAGATTTGGAAAAAATTTTAACGAATAAAACTAATTTTCAGGATTTTTTTGAAAATGCACCAAAGTTTAATCCAAATGCGGCTAAAATAAAAGGTGTAATTTGCGGCTATCGTGTGGAAGAAATTGAAAATCCATTGATGCAAAAAATTCGATATTTAGACAAATTAATCGATGAATTAGCCAAAGGAAAAACGATGGAAAAGATTTTGAGAAGTTAGATTATTTCCACTTTTTGATATGTTCAATTGGTTGCTTTAATTGAAAACTTAACGATTTTATTTTTGCTTTGATCAACTTTTTTCGTCCATAATAACTTCTTGTGTAATGCAATTCTGCATCGCCTACAAGTTGCAACCATTGTTGATGAAAATATTCAGCCTTTTTCTTGTGTTGACCAATAATTTCGGGAACCGAATGATAATCTCTTTGTTTGAAAAGCTTCATCAGCACACTTTTTCGTTCGATAAAATAACGTGGATTATCAATTGGATTTAAAATATTTTCGAGCGAATGTAAAAAAGTCGCCTTATCATAAGTTGTTGCCGACAATAAACTACACGAAATATTTCCCGATTTATCTACAGTTGTCAAAATATTTGTTTCTCGCAATTCATTAGACAATAAATTAAAATGTTGCAAAGTATTGAATAACGCAACAGCTATTTTCTGAAAATCTTTGGTGATATCTCTATATTGAATATAAAGTTTGATGTTTTTGTAAAAATTAACTCCGAAATACACAATTCCGACCGTTGAGAGAAAAATTATGGTTGAAAGAAAGCTTTTTTTCGACATCGAAAATAAAAGTGTTCGAATACTTTCTTCGAAAAAGAAAACGATAAAAGAGATGAATGAAAGAAGTAAACTTGTTGTTAAACTTTTTATCGACTTCGAATAATACAAATGTTTTGAGAAATCATATTCTTTTTCTCCGTCATAAAAATACTTTAATTCATTATCAATCTTTGTTCCTTCGGCAATAGAATTTGTCCAAGAATCTCTAATTTGAACATCATTTTTACTCCATTCTATCGTTTGCTGATTGTAATTTTCAATAGATTCCTCTGTAAATTGTTCAGGAAGATTCAGACGAGAAATACCATTCGAAATCGTGTTTTCTTTTTGCGAAATCCCAACAAAAGCCTCAAATCGTTGTCTCATTTTATCCAAATCTCCACCTCCATTTTGCGCAAACAAATCCAACGTAACCAAATGCCAAACGTTACTCACTTTATTTGGTTCTTCAGAATTCACACGAATCGCACGCCCACGCATCTGATTTGATGTTACAAAAGAACCTACATTACTCGCTAAAATCAAACTATTGATACTCGGCGCATCCCAACCTTCGCCCAAATAAGCGCGAGTTCCGACAATTATTTTGATAACACCTTTGTTAAATAATTTTGTTAAAACAGCCAATAAATTTCCTCTTGAATTATCTTCCGTAACAACTTCGAAAAAATTATCATCGAACATCACCGATTTAAACTGAATCGCTTCTGCTCTATCTTTGAACTGATAAATTATTTTTGGAAGAATTGTTTTCGAAACGATTACCATCGAACCTGTAATAATCGCAAGATGTGGAATTATTTCTGAATTTAGATTTCGAAGTTTTTCGAAAATTGGAAAAACGCCTAACTTTATTTTACTTGGTTCATTCTGTAAATTATCCGAATAAAATTCTTTTCGAATATAATCGGTCAAAATTACCATGTGCAACTTATCGCCCAAATGTTGGTATTCTGATTTTACAATTTCTGCAATACTATCAATCTTTTTTACACTATTTATCAGCGAATTTTTAACTTTTTGATTATAATGTAAAGTAACTTTTATCTGATCGATTGCTCCGATTCGTTTTAAATTCGTTAAAAATGGTTTCAAAAATTTCTCGTGTTCCAAATAAAATTCTTCATCTTTAAACAACAAATAATTGAACATACATTCTGCCCAATAATAATTGAAAGGCGGAAAATCTATCGTTTCGTTTTCTAATAAATCCAAATGCTGAAAATCCAATGGCGTATCAAACGATTTCAGATAAATCACAAAAGACGCATAGGCATCAAAATCTGCATAAATTTCGTCGAAACAACTTGCAGGCGTTTTGATAAAATCTAACATCAAAACAAATTCATACAAAGCTGTATTTTCTTTAACCTCTTGGAAAAAAGCTTCTACTTCTTCAAGGTTTTTGGAAATAATTTCACTCTCAAAATTTATGGGAAATGAACACAACAACAAATCTTGATGCGGACACAAATCTTTTTGTTTGACTAATTCTGGAATAGATATTTCGCAATCAATCGGACCACAAAAAGTGAGATAACGATTCCATTCTTCTTTCGCAACATCAAAAGGCGGCGTAGCAGTTAACGCCACAATCTTTGGTGATAATTCACTTTTGATTTTATTGAGACTTTTCCACCATTCATTTTTTAGATGATGCGCTTCATCTACAATCAAAGTTTTGACGTTATTTTCTTTTAATAATTGAATCAAAGATTGTTCGTCTTTTACCATCGAAGCATGTAATCCTTGATAAGTAGAAATGGTAAGAAATTTTGGTTGATGAATATCCATCGAAATCCAATCGACTTCCTGATTATCAAGAAAAAGCTCAATAAATCGATCTTTCCATTGATTACGAATCGCTAAAGTTGGCGCTAAAATAAGCGTAGGCTCATTAATTCGAAGCATTACTTCCAATCCCAAAACCGTTTTTCCAGAGCCAGGCGGTGCTACAATATTAAGATGCGCATCTTTTAAATGAAATTCTAATTCATCTAAAACACGCTGTTGATAATCGCGCCAAGAATACTTAAATTTTATTGGTTGGAAATTGAAAGTCATGATTGATAAAAAACTGAATGATTTATCTCCTCGAATTTCCAGTTCCATATCCCATTAACACATCGTATCGTTGTCCCCAAGGGCGATAGTAAAACAATGCTTGATATTGATTTTCGGTTTGCCAAAAACTTCCGCTCACATAACTTGGATCGATTTTGCCTGTTTTGGTATTTTTTACGACATATTGATAATTGTAATAACCTTGTTTCAAGAATAATTCGGTTACCCAAAATCCTGCATCGTCTTTTTCTAATTTCGAATTTTCATCAATTTCCCAATTATTAAAAGCTCCTACAACATACGGAACGTATAATCCATTTTGATCTTCGAAAGCGTCTAACGCAAAATAAACCCACGAATAATCTGCTTCAGAATTTGCTGCATATTCGTTTCCATAACGGTTATTTCGGATATAAAAATTACCATTAATGTCTGGATAATCATCATAAGGTAGATTATATTTCGGAATATCTGCACGCAAAACAGTGTGATAAACACTATCTTTTCTGAATGTTTTTTCTGTTGTTAAACTCGGAACTTCTAAATTTTTGTTATCAAACCAATTGTATTCGGCACCACCGTCAAACAAAATATTGGTATCATTATATGTTAATTGATTTGGACGAGAAAAAGATGGTCGATTGATAAAATAACCTTCGTTCCAATTGTTATTTTTCATCAAAAATAATCTTGCGCCATCAGGAACTTCAGTTAAATTTTGTGTTCCACTTGAAACTTGAACTTGCAAACGCTGATTCAATTCTTTTACGGTTGGATTATTGTAACGAGAAACCATCACACCAACATCCGCAATTGGTTGATAAACGGCAAAACGTTTCGTGAAAATTGGGTTTGAATCATTTTCTAAATACACTTTTAACACATAATTTCCAGGTAATTTTACATTCATTTGATCATTCGGAAATTGAATTTGATAATTGGTATATTTTTGATACGTATTGAATGAATTCTTATATGTTCGCGCATAATCAGCATTAACACCATTTAAAAATTCGGTTTGAAAAATATTCGATTCTGACCAATCTGCATTTCTGTGTTCAATAGAATATTGATAACGCTTATAACCTGCACTGATATCATCAAAAAGAAAAATTAATCTTTCGCTAGAACCTAACTTGACAACGGGTGTATTATCGTTTGTTTGCGGATTAAAAACTTGAACCGTCTTGATATTCTTTGGAGGAATTATATCCTGAAATTGTCCAAAAAGAACAGAAGTCAATAGACAAAGTATGATCGAATAAAATTTCATTTTCATTATAATTTTGATTGTTAAAAATACAAAAAAAGCGCATGCTTTTTTTGAAAAAGACATACGCTTATATAACTCTAAAATTTATTTTTTAGTGCAAAGCAGGAAACTCATTTGGTTTCGCTTCGCGCATTAATTCATAAACTTGTTCTGTAATATCATCAACAGAAGGTTTTGAGAAATAATCTCCATCAGTCGCATACGCAGGACGGTGAGCTTTCGCTGTAATCGTTAATGGTGCGCTATCTAATGTGAAATATCCTCCTTGTTTCTCGATAATTTCTTGTAACAAGAATGCACTTGCTCCACCCGGAACATCTTCATCAACAATAACTAAACGATTCGTTTTGTTCAAACTTTTCGCAACATCTGCATTGATATCGAAAGGCAATAAAGATTGTGCATCAATTACTTCAACAGAAATACCTAATTGCTCCAATTCTTTCGCTGCATCCATCACAATTCTCCAAGTAGAACCATATGTTAACAACGTTACATCTTTTCCTTCTTTTGTAATTTCTACTTCACCAATTGGCGTTGTAAATTCACCGATATTAGTTGGTGCAGGCTCTTTCAGACGATAACCGTTCAAACTTTCTACAACAATTGCTGGCTCATCTGCTTGCATCAATGTATTGTAAAAACCTGCGGCTTTTGTTAAATCACGCGGAACTAAAACATTCACGCCACGAACCAAATTTAAGATTCCTCCCATTGGCGAACCTGAATGCCAAACACCTTCTAAACGGTGACCGCGCGTTCTGATAATCACAGGCGCTTTTTGACCTCCATTCGAACGATAAAGCACAGTTGCCAAATCATCAGAAATTCCTTGTAAGCAATAAAGGATATAATCTAAATATTGAATTTCTGCAATTGGACGTAAACCACGCATCGCCAAACCAATTCCTTGACCAAGAATTGTTGCTTCGCGAATTCCTGTATCCGAAATACGATCGATTCCATATTTTGCTTGAAGACCTTCTAAACCTTGGTTTACATCACCAATATTTCCCGCATCTTCACCAAAAACTAATGCCTTTGGATATTTTTCGAAAATTTTATCGAAGTTATCACGTACAATTACACGACCATCTTCTAATGTTGGATTTTCTCCAAACTCAGGTTTTACTTGCGGAACTTGTGTTGCTGTACCTGAAACTAATTTAGTCGAATAAATTTCTTCTTCGCGTTTCATTTTAACATCTAACCAAGAAATTAATTCAGTTTTTGAAGCTAAATTTTCTGAACGAGTTAAACGAATTACTTTACGAACAGCTCCATAAACATCACGTTTAAAAGGGCTTTTCTTTGATTTTAGATTACTAATTTCAATGTTGATAAAAGCTCCGTTTGCACTTTCTGAAGCAACTTTCGTCAATAATTCTAATGCTTCATTTTTCAAATCCAAAATTGGATTCAAATAATCGTCCCAACATTGTTTTTGAGAAGCTTTTACTTCAGCTTTTACTTCAGCTTCTAATTGATCCAACTCTTCCGCAGAAATAATTGCTTCTGAATGATCTGCAAATGCTAAAATATATTCACGGAATTTTGTGATTCCATCAAATTCTTTTTCCCACATCAAACGCTCCTCTGATTTGTAACGCTCGTGCGAACCAGAAGTCGAGTGACCTTGCGGTTGCGTACATTCTTGCACGTGTACAATACACGGAATGTGATGCTCACGCGCAAATCTTTCTGCACGTGTATACGCTTCAATCAAAGCAGGATAATCCCACGCTTTTACAGTAATAATTTCGTAACCTCTTTCCTCTTCCGTTCTTCCGAAACCTGATAATAATTCAGAAAGATTCGATTTTGTGCGTTGAAATTTAGCTGGTACAGAAATTCCGTAACCATCGTCCCAAATAGAAACAACCATTGGCACTTGCAAAACTCCACCTGCATTTATCGTTTCCCAAAAATGACCTTCAGAAGTACTTGCGTCACCAATTGTTCCGAAAGCAATTTCATTTCCGTTTACAGAAAATTGTTGATCTTCGTCTGATTGAGGAACATTTCTAAAATATTTTGAAGCTTGTGCTAAACCTAATAAACGTGGCATTTGACCAGCTGTTGGAGAAATATCTGCACTCGAATTTTTTTGCTCTGTTAATTTTTTCCAAGAACCATCTTCGTTTAAAGAACGTGTTCCGAAATGAGATGTCATTTGACGACCTCCTGATGAAGGTTCTTTTTCTAAATCTGTTAAAGCGTATAATTGTGCAAAAAATTGTTCAACTGTTAATTGACCAATTGCGAACATAAATGTTTGATCGCGGTAGTATCCAGAACGGAAATCTCCATTTTTGAATACTTTTGCCATTGCAATTTGTGGTAATTCTTTTCCATCACCAAAAATTCCAAATTTTGCTTTCCCAGTAAGTACTTCTCTTCTCCCTAAAAGACTTACTTCGCGAGACATAAAAGCCGTCTTGTAATCATTAATGATTTGACTTTTAAACTCTTCGAAAGTAATTTTATTTACCTCTTTTGTTTCCATTTCTTTTGTTTGTTGCATCACAAATTTAACAAAAGATTTGTAACTTACACCATACAATTTGCGTCTAACGAATAGATTATAGAATTGTATCATCCAATTAATAACTATAAAAATAAATACATGAAAAAAACTTTACTGAGTATTTGTCTGGTTTTTGCCTTTGCAAATTCACCTTACTTAATGGCTCAAACGAAATCTGGAAGCGCAACTTTTGTGACGCAAGTAGAAGGAATTAAGGAATACAAACTACCAAATGGATTACAAGTTTTATTGGTTCCTGATCAATCGCAAAGTAATGTTGTGGTTAACATTGTGTACAATGTTGGATCTAAACATGAAGGTTATGGCGAAAAAGGAATGGCGCACTTGTTAGAACATATGTTGTTTAAATCAACAAAAAACTTAGGCGATATCAAGAAAATGTTATCTGACAAAGGTGGACGCGCAAATGGAACAACATATTATGATCGTACAAATTATTACGAAGTTTTCCCATCAAGCGACGAAAATTTACGTTGGAGTTTGGAAATGGAAGCTGATCGAATGATTAATGCAACCATTAAACAAGAAGATTTGGACAAAGAGTTTTCAGTTGTGCGTAATGAATTTGAAATTGGTGAAAATGATCCTTCAAGTGTTTTAATGGAACGCGTTATTTCTGCTGGCTATTTATGGCACAATTACGGAAAATCTACCATTGGATCTAAAGAAGATATTGAGCGTGTAAAAACACCACAGTTGCGCAAATTCTACGAAAAATATTATCAACCAGATAATGCAACTTTAATTATTGCTGGAAAATTTGACGAAAAAAAAACAATGGAATATGTGAATCAGTATTTTGCTTCGATTCCAAAACCAACTCGTGTTTTAGACGAAATTTTAACAGTTGAGCCAGCGCAAGATGGTGAAAAATTTGTTGAAGTAAAACGTGCAGGAGATTCACAATCTGTTGGTGTAATGTATCACGTTGCAGCATATAGCGATAAAGATTATGCAGCAATTGATGTTTTAAATAATATTTTAACTTCAGATCCTTCGGGATATTTGTACAAATCTTTAGTTGACACACACAAAATTGCTTCAATTTGGGCGTATAGTCCAGAAGTTCGTGATGCAAGTTTCTTCTATATCGGAACTGAAATTCCAAAAGAGAAAAACATCGAACAAACGAAAAATGATATTCGTGCAGAATTAGACAAAGTTGCTACAATTAATTATACTGATCAAGATGTACAACGTGCGAAAGCAAGTATTGTGAAAAACATCGAAAATCAAAAAAATAATACGATTAATTATGCCATTGGTTTAACAGAAATTGTTGGTGCGGGTGATTATCGTTTAGGTTTCTTATACCGCGATAATATCGAAAAAGTAACCAAAGAAGATGTAAAACGTGTAGCTGAAAAATATTTTAAAGCGAATAATAGAACAGTTGGAACTTTTATTCCGACAAAAGATGAAATTCGTGTAAAACCAGCTGAATTAACGAATAAACAGATTACAGAATTAGTTTCGAATTACAAAGGTCGTGCAGTTGAGAAAGAAGCAAAACCATTTGAAGCTTCAATCAAAAACTTAAAAGCTCATTATGCAGAAGGAAAATTGAACAATGGTCTAAAATATGGAATCATCGACAAAGAAATTAAAGGTGAAAAAGTAATTCTTTCATTTAATTTACCTGTTTCGAATGAAAAAGATTTGGCAAACAAAGGAATGATCGGTCAATTAACGGCTGAATTGTTAATGTCTGGAACGAAGAATTTAACAAAAGAACAAATCAAAGATCAATTAGATGCTTTAAAATCTTCGGTTGGATTTAGATTTGGAGGACAAAATTTATCTGTAACAATTAATACGTACAAAAATTCATTAGACAAAACAATGGATATCGTGCGTCAAATCATTACAGAACCAACTTTTCCTGAAGCTGAATTAGCAAAATCTGTAAATGAATACACAACATATTTAGATGCAAATACAAACGATCCGCAAGCATTAGCCTTCAACGAAATTAGTCGTTTAACATCTAATTATCCTAAATCTTCTATTTTTTATACAGCTTCTTTTGCTGAAACAAAAGATGATTTAAAGAAAATCAAACAAGCTGATTTAGTTGATTTTTATAAAAATATTTTAGGTGCACAAAATGGTGTTGTTTCTATTATTGGAACAAATGACAAAGCGAAAGTTGAAAAATTATTAAACGATACTTTTGGTAAATGGAATAGCAAATCGAAGTACGAAAAAGCGTATCCAACTTTTACAGCAACGAAAAAAGAGGATAAACTTTATAACATTCCAGACAAAGAAAATGCTGCTGCAGTTGGGTCAATTAACTTCAAAATGAATCGTGAAAGTGCTGATTACGCCGCAATGGTTATGGCAAATGAAATGATTGGAAGTGGAGGATTTTTATCTGCTCGTATTCCAATGCGATTAAGAGAAAAAGAAGGAATCAGCTATGGTGCAGGTTCATATGTTTCGATTCCAAACGATCCTAAAAACGATGTAGCTTCTTGGGGATATTATGCATTCTTGAATCCAACAAAACGTGAAGCGGTTGAAAAAGCATTGAAAGAAGAAGTTGCAAAAGCATTGAAAGATGGTTTCACAGCGGACGAATTGAAAACAAATATTGTAAGTTGGAAAAACGGTCGTACAACTTCTTTGGGAACTGACGGAACTTTGTTAGGCTTATCGAATGGTTATTTATTGAATGGAATTACGTTTGATGAATTCGATAATTTAGAGAAAAAAGTAGATGCATTGAATGTAAACCAAGTGAACGAGGTTTTCAAAAAGTACATTTCTTTGGACAAATTGACTTCTGTTTACACAGGAACTTTTGATAAAAAGTAAATACAATTCATCAAAATAGAAAGAAAGCTTCAGATTATTCTGGAGCTTTTTTTATGATTTATTTAGAATAAAATTCTGCATGATTATTCATTTTCGGTCTAAAATGTGAAAAAATTTGTTAAAAAACCCTCATTTTAACATCATCCTAAGTTTTTGGCATCATAATTTCTTAACACTAGAAACAATAAAAAAACAATTAACCTTAAATAATAATTCATATGCAAGGATTAGAAGAAAACAATCAACCAACAAACAAAGGAAAAAACGGTTTAGTAGTCCCTTTGGCATTAGTCGGAATCTTATTAGCAGGAAGTGTAGGATATAATATTTATCAAGCAAACCAAATCGGGAATCTTGAAAAAAATGAATCTTTAAATTCTCAAATCCTTAAAAACGAAACAGGTCAAAAAGATCAAATTCGTAAACAATATGATTCGATTTTAAACGACTATACACAATATAAAGCTCGTATTGAAGATCGTAACAATTTATTGGGCGATAAAGAAAATATGATTCAGTTAAAGAATCAAGATATTCAAGAAATTCTAGATAAAGACAATCCTACTGCAGAAGAAATGAATCGTGCTCGTAAAATGATTAACGATTTAGAAGGAAGTGTAAAAAATTACAAATCTGAAGTTGCGCGTTTACAAAAAGAAAATGCAATTCTTGTACGTAGTGTTGACGAATTAAATAATAAAAATTCTGCTTTAACAACAGATAACAACAACTTAAGAGAAAACAATAAAGAGTTAACATATAACTACGAAACAGAAAAAAGTGTTCGTCAAAAAGACAATGCAATTTCGAAAGGAAAGATCAATGAATTAAGTTCAACTTTATCTGTTTCTAATCAACAAATCAAAGGAATTCGTGTAAGAAATAGCGGAAAAGAAGTTGAAAAAACACGTGCAAAACGTATTGATAAAATTCGTGTTTATTTTGATGTAGATCGTAATTCGAGAACAGAATCTGGAGAAAAAAAATTATATGTTGCTATCTATAATCCTGACGGAACATTAGGAAGATATGGAAATGCGCAAGGCGGACAAATTGAATTGAGATCTGGAGATACAGTTAATTTCTCTGATGCAATCAACTTTAATTACACAAACGGACAAACAAAAAATATTACGTTTGATTGGGAAAACGAGGAATTCCAAAAAGGAGTTTACACGTTCAATGTTTACGAAAATGGATTTAAGATTAGTCAAGCAAAAATAACCCTAAACTAATTATTGACACAAGACTAACCAAGAAAGCTCAGCAATTGCTGAGCTTTTTTTGATTTAATATATCTTTTAAATATTATCGTTTCAAAAGATTGATACTAACAGTTGCCAATTCACTGTTTGGATATTTTTTGAACAATGTTTTATCTGGAACTAAACCAGTTTCTTGACAAATTCGATGAAAAACATCGACTTCTACAATATATTGATCCGAGAATCCATGCGTCGCATCATACGCTGTTGCCGGCGTATTTCCTAAATTCTTCGCCGTTAAATCTGGAGCAATCGTATGTAATTCGATCAATAACAAACCAAATTTATCTACATAAGGCGCCCATTTTTTGAGATGATTCAATAAATTTTGTTCCACATCATTATTTGACAATCGTTTTCCTCTAAACGCAAAAGCTCCTGTAGAAGCACTAATTCGATTTGTTTTGATATCTTCTACATCTTCCCAAATTCGATTATGATCTAAAAATGTTCTAATGTTTAATAAATCACTCAACTCTATTGAATAATCATTTTTCAAATCCGTTGCCAAACGATCTGGATCGCCAATATCGCCCCAAATCACTTTTGCCCAAATATCATTTTTAATTAAATTGGCACGCGTTACTTTCAATGCTGCTTGATTATAATCTGCACCAACCAAGAAAAGCGGATATTCGTCTAGATGTTTTCCGCGTAAGGTTTGACGTTCTATGACATCATACAAATGTTGCAAAAGCGCTCCATTTCCACATCCCATATCCAAAATCCCTTTCGGTTGCTCTTCTATTGGACGATTAAAAATATCAACAATAAACTCATCAATCACTTTGAAATAAGTGGAATGCGCTCCTCCGCTACCCCAAACATTCATTTCGCGATTCACATGTTGCTCATCTTCACCATCGGTAATTTCACGCAATTTTGTTGGCGAACCGAAAAGTAAATCATTCAACTTTGCAAACATTGGTAAATAAGAAACTGTAACACCATACGATGTTGCTCGACGTGCAAAAAACAATCCTATTTCGGTGAATTTATAGTTTTTTTCGTGTTTAGTAAACCAACCTAATTCGGTTAATCTTTCTAATATTTTTTCGAAAGTTTGTGGATTTTTGTGAAATTCATCTGGATTGAAAGAAGCTTCCATAAAGTATTTATGAAACAAACCGCTCATTCCCATTCGCACAATAATTGGTCCAACCAAAACGCCTTCGATATGTTTGGTAATTTGATAATGCAAAGGTTTTTCAAGAAACTCTTCGTCATCAGCAGTCATCAAATAAGTTTTATATTTATCAAATAATTTGATCCATTTTTTACAAAACTCATCCGAAAAATCATGTTGATTGATTACCTCATTTTCTGCTAAAAAAACAGCTAAATCGTGGTAAATATCAATATTTGTAAATGCTCGATCCGAATATTTATTAGTTTGAATTTCAACATTATCTTTCGCATTGTCCACCGAATATTCTAACATATTTTGCGAAGCCAACACACGCAAAGCAACATTTAGATAACCTTCGTTCGCCTGAAATTCTTTTGTCAATTCTTCTAACTGTATAGTTTTGTGCTCGACAATGTAATGCAAAGCTCCTTTTTTAGCCAAAGCGCTCAATACAGGAGCCGTTACCAAACCATCGAGATGTCTAAAAATTAGCGATCTCAAATATTTTTTATCCATTTTGGTTGATTTTTTCTACTATAAATATATTGAAAATTGCGAAAAGTTGATGTGAAGGTTATTGTAAAATTTTAAAAATTAGAAATTAAAAAAAACCTCATCTATTGACAAGGTTTTTGATGTATTTGATTAATCAATTTTGATAAAATTACCATTCAAATCAAATTTCAAATCGACATTATTTTGTAACAATTCTACTTTTATTTCTTTGTCTTTTGTATCCATTTCAATTGATTTCGCATCGATTTTAGGATATTTTGATTGAAGATATTTTTGAATATTATCTGGGAAAAATTTAATCGGAATCGCTTTTCCTAAACCATTTTTCACCTCCTTCCAATCACCATTATCTGTAAATTCTATTTTTGTTCCGTCTTTCAACTGAATATTATATGTTGTGATATTGCGTTCAACTTCTTTTATCGCATTCACAAACTCCATATTACCAAAGTTTTTCGAAACAAAATTTTGTGCATTAACAGGTAAACTATTTGCTGAAATCACCGTTTCATTCGGATCAATATTTACCGTTTTTTGTTGACCATTATCTTGTAAAACCACATAAGTATTTTGTGAAGTCAATGACTCTGGATGATTCGCAATATCACTTTCCGAAACAATTGGTTGTTCTGCAACTTCAGATTTACTTGTGATAACTTCTGAGTTTTCTGTTTTCTTCGATTCGCACGAAGAGAAAACTAAGCTTAAAATGACGGCTGTTGATAAAATTACTTTTCTCATGATTTGGATTTTAAACGTTTATCAACAAGCATTATACCATAAAAAAAGCTGATTAAAAATTTAACCAGCTTTTAAGAGTTTATTTTTTCTTCTGAACTAAAATCAGGTATTCCCAAGGTTTTAATTTCAGTTTTGTTGTAGCATCAAATGTCACATCTTCGTTATTCATAAAGTTTTTGTACACCCCATTAATTGGAACTGTAATTTCTTTATTTGCTTTCGTAAAATTCGCAATAAAATAAGCTTCTGTCGTATTTTTTTGACGTTTGAACGCTAAGATAGATTTATCATCAGATGTTTTCAAACGTTCGTAAGAAGCCGCTTTTTTCGCTCCATTAAACGCTTCATTTGTGATTTTTAATTCTCCTAACTTTTCATAAACACCACGCATTTTTGCATTTGGATTACGATCAATAGAATCTTTGACAAAGAATTTTAAACGACGATTAAAATCTTCTTCTTGTCCATTATAAATCAATGGAATTCCTGGTAAAGTATACGTTAATGCAGCAAATGTTTCGACCGCATCCCCCATTCTTTCGTACTCAGTTCCAGCCCAAGAATTTTCGTCATGATTTGATGTGAATAATAATTTATAATCATCCGCTTGCCATTTTTTCGGAATCGAATCCATATACGCATCAATCGCAGAAACATTCTTTTTACCTTTTGCAATGTCATTCATGATATGATGAATTTCCCATCCGTAAGCGGCATCGAACGCATTATTTGCTAATAAATCTGGCTTCTCTGTTTCACCTAACATAAAAATTTCGCGACCTTTTGCCAATTGTGGTTTTGCTTCGTTCCAAAAATCTGTTGGAACTTCGTGCGCCATATCACAACGGAAACCATCAATTTTGAAATCATCTAACCAATATTTCATATCGGCAATCATCTGTTTGCGCATTTCTTTGTTATCGAAATTTAATGCCACAACATCCGACCAATCGTAAGGAGAATGCATTTTTCCGTTCTTATCTTGTTCGTACCAATCGGGATGTTGTTTTACCCAAGGATGATCCCAAGCCGTGTGATTCGCAACCCAATCCAAAATCACATAGATTCCGTTTTTGTGCGCTTCATCAACTAATTTCTTAAAATCTTCGGCATTTCCAAATTCTGGATTGATTCCTCTATAATCTTTGATCGAATAATACGAACCTAAACCTTCTTTTCGATTTTCTTCTCCAATTGGATAAATAGGCATAATCCAAAGGATTTTAACACCTAATTTCTTGATATTCGAAATCTCTTTTGTTACCGCCGCAAAAGTTCCTTCTGGTGAAAATTGACGAACATTCACTTCATAAATCACAGAAGTTTCTGCCATATCAGCCGTAAAAGGTAAAATACCTTGTTGTTTCATTTCAGTTTTAACGTCTTCTGACTTTGTTTCCTTTTTGCTTTCACAACTTGTCAAAAACAAAGTTGTCATCAAGGTTAAACCAACTATTTTTTTTATCATTTTTTCTTCTATTACTTCTCAAAAAATTAATTAACTTTCTCTAATAACACAATATCAGAAGTTGTATTCAATTCTAAATTTCCGTTCACAACTTTTCCAGAAAAACCTGAATAAGCATCGCGAACTTTGGTACCATCTTTCCAAACAGAACTTACATTAATTGTGTTTTTACCAATTGGCATTTCTAAACCAATCACCACTTCGTCTGTTTTATATTTTCTTGTAAAAATATACGGAGAATTTTGCAAATCTGTTTGATTTCCTGCTCCAACTGCTGGATGATTTCGTCTAAATTGTCCTAATTTTTGGTAATGATTCAATAATGATTCCGTTTCTGAATTTGGTTTAATATCTTCCCAGTTCATATTCGAACGAAGATTTGCATCTCCATCAACACCTTCAATCTCTAACGGACGAGCCGTTTCGTCTCCATAATAAATTTGCGAAATCCCTGGCGCCAATAACAATCGAGTTCCTGCATCCCAAGGATTTTGACGATTTTTATCAAAAGGCGAACCGTCATCGTGCGAGGTAATGTAGCTCATCACAGACTTTCCTTTCATCTTATTTTGAAGAATATCATTGTATCGATCAAAAACAGTTTGATTAGATTCTTTTTGAGTTGAACGCAAATCGAAATTGATTAATGCATCAAATCCATTCTCGAAATAATTAACTGTTTTATCAGGAAAATTATATTGCTGACCATCATTAATCGAATATCCATAAACTTCTCCTAACAAGAAAAACTTATTTTGATCCAATACTTTTGTAGGATTATTCGTTTTATATTCTGCGAAAGCATCTTGACAAATTTCTTCGAATTTCTTCCAAACATTTTCTTCCGTATGTTTCACCGTATCGACACGATAACCATCAATTCCATACTTTCTAATATAATCTGAAAGCCATTTCATAATGTAATATTTCGGTGCTTTTGGAAGATTATATTTCGCGAAAAAAGCATTCAATTCAGCAACTTCTTTGTCTAAACGACCTTCTTGCGACCATTTTGCTAACAATTGCGGGGGCAACATCACATCATTTTCTGATTCCGTTAAAATGTCTGGAAGATTTTTTACCAACGTACATTCAATCGTCGTTTTGTAAGACTCATAAGTACATTGTGGCGAAACACGAACCCAATCAGCAGGAAACACACCATCCGAATTTGTAACTGGACCTGTGTGATTAATCACCGCGTCCAACATAATACGAATGCCTTTCGCATGTGCTTTGTCTACTAATTCCTGTAACTCTTTTTCAGTTCCCCAGTTTTTATCAATCGACGTCCAATCTTTTGTCCAATAACCGTGAAATCCATATGTTTTTCCTTGTCCTTCATCAACATATCCATGAATTTGCTCCACAATCGGTGTCATCCAAATCGCATTAACTCCTAAATCTGAAAAATAATTATCTTCGATTTTATTGATTACCCCACGAAAATCTCCTCCTTCAAAACCTCTTAATTTAGAAGTTTCAGCAGTTCTCCCATAGTTGACATCATTCTTTTTATCTCCATTCGCGAAACGATCGGTCAACAAAAAATAAATATTTGCACCATTCCAAACAAATAGTTGTTTTTCTGAATGATTTGTCTGCGTAGCTTGTGTTGTTGTTTTTGAACAAGAGCTTAAAAACAATGAAGCTATTCCTAACGTGAAAAGTATTTTTTTCATAATTGTGTTGTACGCTTTAAGTTCTACGTTTTAAGTATTTTCACCCAACTTATAACGTAGAACATATTACTTAAAACTTTCTCAGATTCCTCCTTACGTCGGAATGATATTTACTTTAATGAAATTGTCATTCTGAGTTTATCGAAGAATCTTTTAATCTCTTGTCAAGCTGAACTTGTTTCAGCTTCTCATCCTCCACTTCATTAATCCTGAAAACGAGTTCAGGATGACTTTTATTCGTCATTTCGAGTGATTCTGATAAGAATCGTATCGAGAAATTAGGCAAATTTTCACATCTTACTTCTCGATACAAATTTTCTTCATTATCATTTCGAAAATTTACTCGAAGTGACATGAAATTAGAACTTAAAACTTTTTAAATCTAAAATTTATTTAATCTCTTTAATGCTAATTGCAAAACCTCCACCAGCTTGAGATGTTAAATCTAAAACAGATTTTGAATCAACCTTTTTTGTTTCGATTTTATAGGCTTGAGGATTTGTTTTATAATGCGCATCTTTTGCATCAGCATAGATTTTCGCTTCGTATTTTTTTCCTTTATCTAAGAAATCTAATTTGATTTTCGTTGAACGTGGCGTTTCACCATTTACATTTCCAACAAACCAATTATTTGAGTTTTTGTCTTTACGTGCAATTGTTAAATATCTTCCTGGTTCAGCTTCTAAATAGTTAGAATCTTGCCAATCTACAGGTACATCTTTGATGAATTGAAATGCATCAGAAAATTGTTTGTAATGCTCAATAATATCAGCAGCCATTTGCAAAGGCGAATACATTGTCACGTATAAAGCCAACTGATTTGCAATCGTAGAATTGACGTGAGAATGGTTGTTTGGATTTAATTTTTTCACATCCATTTCGAAAATACCAGGCGTGTAATCCATTGGCCCACCTAAAAGACGCGTGAAAGGTAAAACCGTTACGTGATTTGGTTTAGAACCACCGAAAGCTTGGTATTCTGTTCCACGAGCAGATTCGTTTCCGATTAAATTTGGCCATGTACGCGCAACTCCTGTAGGACGAACCGCTTCGTGAGCATTAACCATAATTTTATATTCAGCCGCTTTTTCGATTGCATATTGATAATGATTAATCGTATTTTGGCTGTAATGATAATCTCCACGAGGAACGATATCACCTACATATCCACTTTTTACAGATGTATAACCGTTATCGTTCATGAATTTATAGGCTTTTTCCAAATGTCTTTCATAATTACGAATAGAACCCGAAGTTTCGTGGTGCATCATAATTTTTACACCTTTAGATTTTGCATAAGCATTTAACATTTTCACATCAAAATCTGGATAAGGTGTTACAAAATCGAACACATAGTCTTTGTGATTACCGAACCAATCTTCCCAACCTTCGTTCCAACCTTCAACTAAAACAGCATCAAATCCGTTTTCTGCAGCAAAATCGATGTATTCTTTTACATGTTCGTTATTTGCTCCATGTTTTCCGTTTGGCTTCGCATTTTTATAATCGGTTACCCCTAATTGCACTGTCGGGAAATCATCTGTGTAAGCCCAAGAGCTTTTTCCTGTAATCATTTCCCACCAAACACCAACGTATTTTACAGGTTTGATCCAAGAAGTATCTTTAATTTTTGAAGGTTCATTTAAATTATAAACCAATTGCGGACCTTTGAAAGCAACTTCTCGTGCATCATCACTCGCAATAATTGTACGCCAAGGCGTATTGAAAGGCGCTTGTAAATAACCTTTATCACCCAAAGCATCAGGAGTTAACCAAGATTCAAACGTTAATGTTTTATCATCTAAATTAAGGCTCATTGCAGGATAATTAATCAACGCTGCTTCGTGTAAATTGATGTAAAGTCCGTTTGTTGCTTTCATCATCAAAGCTGTTTGTACACCTGTTTTTGAGAAAGCTTGTTGAGACGCATTGCCAATATAAGCTTTATCAAATAATCCTCTAATTTCTGATAATTTTGATTCTGTGTAATCATATTCTTGCGTATCGTAATCACCAGGAATCCAAAAAGCAGTATGATCTCCTGCCATTGCGAATTGCGAATGCTCTTCTTTGATCACAAAATATTTTAAGTTCTTTTGTTCTGGAAACTCGTAACGGAAACCTAACCCTTCATTAAACAAACGAAAACGAATAATCATTTGTCTATCTGTATTTGGTTGAGAAACCGTCACCGCTAATTCGTTGAAATTATTTCTGATTTTGTCTACTTCTCCCCAAACCGGTTTCCAAGTTTCATCAAAAGTTGATGTTTTAGTATCAATAATTTTGAAACCTGATAAGAAGTTTGCAATGTCTTTTGCACGCTCATCTTCTACTCGATCTTGCACTGCAAAATCCATTTCTTTATGCTTCGTTTTAAACTCAAATCCTAAATGACTTGGTTTAACCACATCTTTTCCTTTGTATTTTAACTGATAAGTAGGTTTTCCATCTTTAGACAACGAAAAATCCATTACAAAATTTCCGTTTGGAGATTTCAATTCTTGTCCATAAACCATATTCATCATCGCGATTCCTAACCCCAGTATAAACTTAAAGTTTTTCATATTTCTTGTTTTTGTTTTATTGTCTGTTTTATGCTTTACGCCTAATGCGTAAAGCAATAAATTTCTTGTCAAGCTGAACTTGTTTCAGCTTCTCATTCTCTACTTTATGTGATCCTGAAATGAATTCAGGATGACTTTTATATTTCATTCATTTTTGTCTTGACACAAAAACGAATCAAAAAAGTCAAGGCGGTAAATCTATTTGACTAAAAATTTAAACCGTTTCGAGAATGATTTAAAAATTCGCTATCGCTCATTAAATCATTTTTACTCTTCACTTTTTAAATTTTATTTACGTCATATATTTAATGCCATTTTTTATAATACGTTTTCAGAATAAACGTGAAACCTACTACTTTCCAAGTTCAATAATCATCGAAGATTTACCATCAATTGTGATTTCTCCGTTTGTATTGATTGGTAAAACTTTGTCCGAAATAATATCTTTTCCAGAAGTAAATCCGTTTAATGATTCTGCAAAACGATCTAATTTGAACGTTTGTTTTTCTGGATTTGCATTCAAAATAATCATTACAGATTCGTTTTCATTGTATCTAAAATAAACGTAAACATTATTTTGTGGCATGTAATGTTTTGTTTTTCCTGAATGAATAACTTCTTTATTTTTTCGCCAATTGAAAAGTTTTGCTGTAAAATCGTGAAACGTTTTTTGCTCCGAAGTTCTTCCTTCATTTGTAAAAGCCGATTGTTTATCTGACTTCCAACCTCCAGGAAAATCTTGTCGAATTGCTGCATCACCTTTACTTTTATCTCCTCGCATCCCAATTTCAGACCCGTAATATACTTGAGGAATTCCGCGAACAGTCGAAATTAATGACAAACCAAGTTTATAATCATTCACATCTCCATTCATAATTTCGTTCCAACGTTCTGTATCGTGATTTTCCATAAACACAAACATATTGTTGATATCTGGATATAGAAAATCATTGGTGAACGAATTATACAATTTAATCATTCCTTTATCCCACGATTCCTCTTCCTTGATTGCTTTTGGCAATTCTGAAAACAATGGAAAATCCATTACAGAAGGTAAATACGAATTATAATTATCGATTTCAGCAATTTTAGAATCTTTTTGCCAATACGAAATATGCGCAGACGAATACATCCAAGCTTCTCCAACTACATTGAAATTTGGATATTCTGTCGTAATTGCTTTCACCCATTTCGCCATTCCTTCTTTGTCATTGTACGGATATGTATCAACACGCATTCCTCCTAATTCTGCATATTCTATCCACCAAATTGCATTTTGCGTCAAGTAATTTAGCACTAACGGATTTGATTGATTCATATCTGGCATTGTATAATCAAACCAACCATTCAACGCTTCTTTTTTGTCTACTTCTGCAGCGTTTTTATCAAATTGAGTTGTTGTACGATAATTGGAACGACGGAAACCATCTTTTCCTCCAGGAAATTTGTGAATCCAATCTTGCGAAGGCAAATCCTGAATCATCCAATGCGAAATTCCCCAATGATTTGTCACATAATCTTGAATCAACATCATTCCACGTTGATTTAATTTCTGCGATAATTCGCGATAATCTTCATTGCTTCCGTAACGTCCATCAATCTTATACAAATCAGTTTGTGCATAGCCATGATAGGAATGTTGTTTCTCGTTATCTTCATTAACAGGCGTTAACCAAACCGCTGTTGCACCAAGATTTTGTAAATAATCTAAATTGTTGATAATTCCTCGCAAATCCCCACCATGACGACCATCTGGAATAGAACGATTGGCTTTATCTGTTAATTCTTTCTTCGAATCGTTGCTTTCATCACCATTTGCGAAACGATCTGGCATAATCAAATACACCATATCTTTTGATGTAAAAGATGTTCGATTTGCAGAATTTGGTTGACGATCTTTTAATTCATATGTATACGAATCAACAATTTTATTTTTGTTTTTGATGTTAATTTTGAATGATGATTTGTTTACTTCATTCGTATTAATCGTTACAAAAACATAATTTGGATTTTCAGTTTTCTGTAAATTTTGAATTTTAACATTATCTGATAATTCAATATTGTATTTACTAATATCTTTTCCATAAACTAGAATTTGAACTTCTGGATTTTTCATTCCTTTCCACCAAAACATTGGCTCAACTTTTTGGATTTGAGCAAACGCAAATGTTGATAGGAAAGATGATAATAATAGTATTTTTTTCATGTGTTTTGTTTTTTTAGATTCCTCCATTCGTCGGAATGACATTTACTTTACTACATTAATGAAATTGTCATTCTAAGTTTATCGAAGAATCTTTTTAATTCTCTGCCGAGCTGAATTTGTTTCAGCTTCTCATTCTCTGCTTTATGTGATCCTGAAATGAATTCAGGATGACTTTTTTTAAATACGTTTTCAGAATAAACTTAGAACGTAGAACTTAAAACCTATTACTTTAAATAAAAATACCCTGAAAACCGAAGCCTTCAAGGTATTAGATTCCCTTTATTAAATCGAAGGCTGAACAACTACTTTCTGGTCGAAAACATAAACCTCTAACGGTTCTGTTCCTTCCAGTTCAAAAATTGTTTCTCCTTTATTTACAATAACTTTTAGGATTTGATGACGGAAATTGACTTTGAACGAAAAACCTTCCCATTGTTCTGGTAAACGCGGCTCAAAATACAATTGATCGTTTTTCACACGCATTCCACCAAATCCTTCTACAATCGACATCCAAGTTCCAGCCATAGATGTGATGTGTAATCCTTCGTGAACTTCTTTGTTATAATCATCTAAATCTAAACGAGAAGTTCTCAAATAAAATGTATATGCTTGCTCCATTCTTCCTAACGTTGCTGCTTGGATGGAATGAACACAAGGCGATAATGATGATTCGTGAACCGTTAATGGTTCGTAAAAATCAAAATGTTTTTCTAATTGATCTTTCGAAAATTGATCTTCGAAATAATAGAACGATTGTAAAACGTCTGCTTGTTTGATATAAGCTGAACGTAAAATTCTATCCCAAGACCATTTTTGATTAATCGGACGTTCTTCTTTTGGTAATTCAGAAACAGGTGTTAAATCTTTATCCAAGAAACCATCTTGCTGTAAATAAATTCCTAATTCTTCACTGAATGGAAAATAAATATTCTCTGCAACTTCTTTCATTTCTGCTAATTCAGCATCAGTAATACTTCTCTTTGCAGCGATTCGAGCGAAATCCTCTGGATAATTTGTTTTGACGTTTTCAACTTGTTCCAACAAATAATTCATACACCATTGTGCACAATAATTTGAATGGAAATTGTTGTTGACATTATTTTCATATTCGTTAGGTCCCGTAACTCCTAACATCACATATTGTTTTTTGTCGTTTGACCAATTCACACGCTGTTTCCAAAAACGTGCAATTCCTAATAAAACCTCTAAACCAGCTTCTGGAATATACGTTTGATCTCCCGTAAAACGAACATAGTTGTAAATCGCAAATGCAATAGCTCCATTACGGTGAATTTCCTCGAATGTAATTTCCCATTCGTTATGGCATTCTTCACCATTCATCGTAACCATCGGATACAAAGCTGCACCTTTGTTGAAGCCTAATTTTTCTCCATTTTCAATCGCTTTATCCAATTGATTAAAACGATACATTAATAAGTTTCGCGCAACTTCTTGATTTTTTGTTACCATGTAAAATGGCAAACAATATGCTTCTGTATCCCAATATGTAGAACCTCCATATTTCTCTCCCGTAAAGCCTTTTGGACCGATATTCAAACGCTCATCTTTTCCAGAATACGTTTGATTTAATTGAAAAATATTAAAACGAATACCTTGTTGCGCTTTTGTATCTCCTTCTATAGTGATATCAGCCATTTCCCAAATCTTTGCCCAAGCTTCTTTTTGGTTTATTAACAATTGTTCATAACCTTGTTCATTTGCTTGAGATAATACATTTTCGGCAGCGTTAATTAATTCATTTTTAGGATGATTTGTCGAAACTACATAACCTCCAAATTTCTCAATTGTCGCGGTATCATTCGCTTTTACCTCAACTTCATATGTAAATTCTACTTTTGTTTCAGTTTTAACATCACTTGTTGGTGTATTTTGTTGATAACTTCCATTTACCAAGATTTTATTCTGCATAAATGTTACGACTTCAAAATGAGTTTTGAACGTACGCGCTTGTACAAAACCTTGTTCACCTTTAATTTCAGAAAAAATTGGTTCCCAAAAAATCTCTTCCCAGTTCGCATCTTCGTTCTTTACAGCTGCATCAACATAAGGTTTGAAGACAATTTTCGCATCATCATTGATTGGTTTGATGTCATATTTAATTGCTCCTAATTCATCTAAATCAGCAGAAAGAAAACGTCGAACAAAAACCTCAATTTCTAATCCTGAAGGTAAAATCGCAATAAATGAACGATCCAATAAACCTTCTTTCATATTCAATTCGCGACGGAAATTTTTAACTTCTTTACAAGTGTTTAAATCAAATTTTTCACCGTTAATTTCGATGTCAATTCCAATCCAAACTGGCGCATTTAATACTTTTGCAAAATATTCTGGATAACCGTTTTTCCACCATCCCACTTTTGTCTTGTCAGGATAATAAACGCCGGCAATATAGCTTCCTTGAAATGTATCACCTGAATAAAATTCTTCAAAATTGGCACGTTGTCCCATTGCTCCATTTCCGATAGAAAATAAACTTTCAGACGATTTTACACGATCTTTTTCAAACCCTTCTTCGATAATTGACCACGCATTCGGGATGATATAATCTTGATTCATTTTGTTTGTTGTATGTAGTTTGTATAATTATTGATTGATTAATTCGACCAAGAAATCCTCTGAGATTTCAGTAAAATTTTTAAAGTTGTATTTCGCTTCATTCAAAACCGAAGCTTCTCCAATTCCGATGCTTGTCATTCCTGCTACATTTGCTGCTTCAATTCCTGCAACAGAATCTTCAAATACAATTGAATTTTCGTTTGTTTGATTCGCTTTTTTCGCTCCAACGATAAAAACTTCTGGATCTGGTTTTGCGTTAGAAACATCGTTTCCATCTACGATATCATCGAAATAATTTAGAATATTAACTTTCTCTAAAATTGGACGTGCATTTTTAGAAGCTGATCCCAAAATAATTGGTTGATTGTTTTCTTTTAGAAAGTTTAAAACGTCCATAACGCCTGGTAAAATTTCAGAATCGTCCATCTTATCAATGTATTCTAAATATTCTTTGTTCTTCTGAATTAACCATTCGTTTTTCTGCTCATCAGAAGCTTCAACATTTCCCAATCCAAGAATAATTTCTAATGATCGCACACGAGAAACACCTTTCAATAATTCGTTATGTTCGTGCGTAAAATCGATGTTTAGATTATTCGCTAATTTTTTCCATGCTAAATAATGGTACTTTGCAGTGTCGACGATGACACCATCTAAATCAAAAATAAATGCTTTAGTTTTCAAAATGATTATGCTTTGATTGGTTCATCCACATCTTTTACGCGCGTTACAAAAAGTGCTGCAATAATTAGCGCAACACCGCTGGTAACAATGGCGAAAATTGGATTATCGTGATATAAATATTTTACAATTGGACCGCCTAACAATGCGTTGACGATTTGAGGCATACAAATGAAGAAATTGAAAATTCCCATGTAAACACCCATTTTTTTCGCTGGAATTGCTCCCGCTAAAATTGCATAAGGCATCGATAAGATACTTGCCCAAGCGATTCCTACTCCGATCATGGAAAGGATTAATAATTTTGGATCGTGAATAAAATAGATTGAAATTAATCCTAATCCTCCACAAATTAATGAAATAGCATGTGTTGTTTTTCGACCAAATTTTAAGGCTATTGCTGGTAAAAAGAAGGCGAATATTGCAGAAATTCCGTTGTAAACTCCGAAGATAATTCCAACCCAATCCCCTGCTTTTTGGTACGTTTCTGAATGTGTATCACTCAAAGACAAACCGTACACATGATGAGCGATTGCAGGCGTAGCAAATACCCACATACCGAATAATGCAAACCACGTAAAGAACTGTACCAAACCTAATTGTTTCATCGTTTTTGGCATATTCCCAAAATCGGTAAAAATCTGTGTTAAGCTTGCTTTTTCTTCAACAATTGGTTCTCTACCTTCTGCTTTTTCGAAAGCGTCTAATTCTTCTGGCGAATATTCTTTTGTTGTAAAAATGGTAATTAAAACGGTTACAATAATTGCAATTGCTCCAATAATGAATGATAAAATTAAGTGAAACGGAACTTCTCCTTCCGCTGCAATACTTGAAACACCAAACCAGTTGCTCAAAATATAAGGCAACCACGAACCGACAACAGCTCCTAAACCAATAATTACAGTTTGAATTGAATATCCTAATGTACGTTGATCCGAAGGCAACATATCTGCTACAAATGCACGCATCGGTTCCATCGCGATATTGAATGAAGCATCCATTATCATCAAGAATCCAGCACCCATCCATAATGCAGGCATCAATGCCGTAAATGCACCTGCTTGTGGCATTAAGATTAATCCGAAAGAAGCCAATAAAGCTCCTACTAAAAAGTATGGTTTTCTTCGTCCAAATTTAGACCAAGTATTATCTGAATAATGACCAATAATAGGTTGAACAATCAATCCCATTAGCGGTGCAACAATCCAAAACCAAGACAATTCGTGCACATCGGCACCAAATGAACTTAGAATACGGCTCGCATTTGCGTTTTGCAAGGCGAAACCCATTTGAACTCCTAGATATCCGAAACTTAAATTCCAGATTTCAAGAAATCCTAATCTACGCTTTCTCATTATCGTAATTTTTTTATGTATTTTACGATAAGCGTTTTATGCTTATCAAAACTATATTTTTGTAATTTGAGAAGTAAAAATATGTTTTGATTTGTTTACAATGTTAAAACTTTTTTTTGGGATTATTGCAACTGTAACAATTATTTAACCAAAAAAAACTTACTAAATCGTTGTAGTTTCTCTGTGTAATAATTCTGTTCCGACAACTTCGGTAATGTAATGTTCGTGCTCGTTTTCTGACTCTAATTTTTGAATTAATAAACGCGCTGCAATCTCACCCATTTTGAATGCATTTTGTTTAACTGTAGAAATGCTTGGAATTGAGTTCTTGGAAATTACACCATCTGTAAAAGCAATTAAATGTAACTCTTCTGGCACTTTAATTCCTTTTTTCAATGCAGCTCTCAAAACTTTTACGGCATATAATTCATTTACTGCCATTACTGCGTCAAATTTATTTTTTTCGAAAAATTCATCAATCATAGTGTCCAACTGACTCTCGTCTTCTACACGCAAAATCAAGTTTTCGTCAATTTCAATTCCATTCGCTTCCAACGTTCTTTTATATCCTTCGGTTCTTAAGCGTCCGACACTTATATAATCTGGCGTTGTGATAAAACCGATTTTCTTGCGTTCTTTACTTATAAAATACTGAATTGCTTCTTGTGTCGCAAGTACATCATCAATAATCACTTTATCAGTATAAACCTCACGCGTTACACGGTCGAACATCACAACTGGCATTCCTTGGTTGATGATTTCTTTGATATGATGATAATCTTTTTTGGCTTGAGTTTCTTTCGAAAGAGAAATCACAAATCCGTCTATACTACCCGCTGCAAGCATCTCCATATTAATCACTTCACGTTCGTACGATTCATTTGACAAACATATTAAGACATTATAACCATATTGATTGGCTAAATTTTCGATTCCACTAATTACCATCGCAAAAAAATCGTGAACGATTTCGGGAATAATCACGGCAATGGTTTTCGTTTTACGATTCTTTAGACTTAATGCTATATTATTCGGTTTGTAGTTGTATAATTTTGCAAATGCCTGAATCTTTTGTTTCGTTACAGCACTAATCTCTTCGCTATTTTTCAACGCCTTAGAAACCGTTGATATCGAAACATCTAACTCTTTTGCAATCTGTTTTAATGTCAAATTCTTTTTCATAATCTTCTTTCTACCTTAACCATCAATCTTATTCTACTAATTTCCGTCTTTTTTATTAAAAATTAACATGCTATAACAATTAATTTAATTATTTATTAACACGAAAACGTTTTCGTTTAACTAGTTAGTGTATTACATACACAATCAATCAATTAAACAACTTATATTTGGTAATGAGAAGTAAAAATATAAATTAATAATTAACGAAACAAAACAAAAAATATATGAGGATTTTAAAACAATCTCTTCTAGCATTAGTTTTATCAAGCCCTGCTATTTTATCTGCACAAACTGCGATAAAAGGAACAGTACAAGATAGCGCTAATAACACGGTTTTAGCTGGTGCAGATGTTTCGAACATTACAACAGGAGAATCGACAGTTTCTGATGAAAAAGGAAATTTTACATTAGAAGCGAACGATGGTGATATAATTGTTATCAGTTTTTTTGGTTATGACGATCAAGAAATAACTTTTGCGGGACAAACGCAATTACAACTTCGTATGTCTAAAACAACAGAAAACTTAAAAGAAGTTGTTGTAATTGGATATGGAACAGCGAAAAAAGAAGATGTTACAGGTTCTGTAAATCAATTAAATTCAGAAGATTTCAATAAAGGATCAATCACTTCTGCGCAAGAATTAATGACTGGAAAAATCGCTGGAGTTGTGGTAACATCTGCTGGTGGTGCTCCTGGTGATGGACAAAATATTATCATTCGTGGTAATAGTTCGTTATCATTAAACTCTCAACCATTGTATGTTGTAGATGGTGTTCCATTAGCAGATGGTGTAATTGGAGGTTCTCGAAATCCTTTAGATTTCTTAAATCCAAATGACATCGAATCGATGACGATTCTGAAAGATGCTTCAGCAACAGCTATCTATGGTTCTCGTGCTGCAAATGGAGTTGTTTTAGTAACAACAAAAAAAGGTAAAGGACAAAAATTTACTTATAATTACAACGCTACAACTTCTGTCTATACTCCATCTAACTATGTAGATATGATGAATGCGGATCAATTCAGAACATTAGTTAATCAAGTTGGTTCTCCAACAGAAATAGCTAGATTGGGTAATGCAAACACTAATTGGCAAAAAGAAATTTATAAAAATGCAGTTGGTTTTGATCACAATTTAAGTGCTATGGGAAATATTGGTGGTAAAATGCCTTCACGTTTCTCTTTATCAAATACAAATCAGGATGGAATTTTAAGTGGTGATAACATAAATAGAACTACTGCTTCTATGTCTTTAAATCCATCATTTTTTGATGATCATTTAAAGATTGAGTTAAATGCTAGAGGTTCTTATATCGAAAATAAATTCGCTAATAGAGGTGCTATTGGCGCTGCTTTAGAATATGACCCTACACAACCTATTTATTCTGGCGCACCATTTTTTGGTGGTTATCACACTTGGATGGATGGTAATGTTAAACATAATTTAGCTCCTACAAATCCTGTCGCATTATTAAATGAGCAAGACGATACATCAGAAGTTAGACGTTTTGTAGGTAATGCAAAAGTTGATTATAAGTTGCATTTCTTACCTTCTGTAACTGCTACAGTAAATGTTGGTTATGATATCTCTAATGCAAACGGAAGAAATGTTGTTTCTCAGAACATGCCAAGCTCATCTTTAACATGGGATGGTTCTTATTACAGATATGATAATCAAAACTATAACAAATTATTTGATGCTTATTTAACTTTCAATAAAGACTTCGGTTTACATAATTTGAATGTTGTTGCAGGTTATGGATATCAATACTTCAATACATATTCTCATACATACGACAGTGAATTATTTGAGCAAGGATTAGATTATGAATTCATAGATAGAGATCATTTCACTTTATTATCATATTTCGGACGTTTTAATTACAACTACGATAACCGTTACATTTTAACGGGTACTTTACGTGCAGATGCTTCTTCTAAATTCATCAAAGACAATCAATGGGGTTATTTCCCTTCAGTTGCACTTGCTTGGAACATTTCTAATGAAGATTTCCTAAAAGGATCTTCTACAGTAAATGACTTGAAATTACGCGCTGGTTTTGGACAAGTTGGTAATGTAAATGGATTAGGAAGCTTTTTATACATGACACGTTACAATGTTTCACAATCTACAGCATATTACCAGTTTGGTAGTACTTTTTATCAAACCTATAGACCATCTACTGTAAGTAAAGATTTAAAATGGGAAATTGCAGAAACAATTAATTTAGGTATTGATTATTCTTTATTCAAAAATAAAGTTTATGGTTCTGTAGATCTTTATCAAAAGAAAACAAAAGATTTAATTGCTAATGTTTACATCGATCCTTTTACCAATTTCGGTAATATGATGAACAAAAACATTGGAGATATGGAGAACAAAGGTATTGAGTTTAACATCAATGCTGATCTTGTAAAATCAAATGATATAGATTTCACACTAGGTTATAATATTGCTTTTAACGACAACAAAATTACCAATCTTTCTAATGATAATTATGTTGGTGGAATTGACGGTGGTACAGGTAATAATATACAAATCCATAGAGAAGGTTATGCTCCATACAGTTTCTATGTTTACAAACAAATTTACGATGTTAACGGTAAACCTATCGAAGGTGCTTACGAAGATTTGAATGGTGACGGTATCATCAACGACAAAGATCGTTACATACATAAAAACCCATACGCAGATGTTACCATGGGATTCAATTTGTTTTTCCGTTACAAAAATCTAGATTTATCTGCTAGCGCTCGAGCAAACTTAGGTAACTATGCTTATAACAATGTTGCTTCTGCAAAAGGTTATAGTAGAAAAGCGACTGGTAATGGACAAAATTATTTATCTAATGTTCATACTGATTTTTACAATGCAGGATTCGTAGAAATTACAGATTCAAACTTAATGAGTGATTATTACGTACAAGACGCATCATTCTTCCGTATAGATAATATAACTGTCGGATATAATCTAAATCAAGCGATAAAAGGATTAGATGTACGTTTATACGGTGCGGTACAAAACGTAGCTGTATTTACAAATTATGATGGGTTAGATCCTGAAATGTTTGGCGGTATTGATAATAATTTCTATCCAAGACCTAGAACATTTGTATTCGGTTTAAATGTTAAATTCTAATCAAAAAGTCATGAAAAAAATAAAAATATCAAAATATATAATTGCAGCGGCATTAGCTTTCTCTATAACATCTTGTCACGATGATTTAGATTTAATGCCAAACGATCCAGATACTTATACACAATTTGATGTATTCAAAGATGCTGCTACAGCAAAATCTGCTTTAGCAAAAGTATACGCTTCTTTAGCGCTTACGGGACAAAAAGGACCTGCGGGAAGTGGAGATATTCAAGGTATTGACGAAGGTGCTTCTCAATATACTCGTTTAATGTTCAACTTAAATGTATTGACAACAGACGAATCTATTGTTGGTTGGGGAGACCCAGGTTTACCAAACTTGCATGCGCTAAGTTGGGGAGCAAGTAACAGTTTTGTTGAAGCAATGTATTATCGTTTAGCACAAACCGTTTCTTTCTCTAATTCGTTTATTGCAAATGCTGAAGCTTTATCTAGTACAACTCCAGAAGTGAAAGAATATGTAGCTGAAGCGCGTTTCATTAGAGCATATGCTTATTATAGCTTAATGGATTTATATGCGAATGTTCCGTTAGTAACAGAAGTTTCTTCTGAATTACCAAAACAAAGCAATCGTAAAGAGATTTTCACTTTCGTTGAGAGCGAATTAAAAGCAATCGAAGCTGAATTAAAAGCTGGTCGCGCAAACGAATACGGACGTGTAGATAAAGTTGCAGCTTACGCATTACTTTCTCGTTTGTATCTAAATGCAGAGTCTTGGATAGACGTAGCTAAATATTCAGAATCTATCACCTATTCTAACTTAGCAATCGAATCAGGATACTCGTTAAACACCACGGATGCCAATGAAAATGGAACTGCGTATGACGAATTATTTTTAGCTGATAACGATACTAATGGTGCTCAAAACGAAGGTATTTTTGTATTAAATTTTGACGGAAATAATTCTAGAACTTATGGTGGTTCTACTTATTTGGTAAAAGCTGCTATCGGTGGTTCTATGCAACCAGCAGATTATGGTGTAAATGGTGGTTGGGGAGGTCCTCGTACTACAAGCGCTTTGGTTGAGAAATTTCAGTCATCACAAAATGATTCTAATGGTAATCCTATAGCTTGGACAGATAAACGTGCTATGTTTTATACAGATGGTCAAACATATGATATTGCAGAAGTTAGTAGATTTAGTGATGGTTATGCCGTAACAAAATTTAAAAATAAAAAATCTAATGGGAATAATGGTAATGACTCAACAGGTGAATTTGTAGATACCGATGTTCCTGTAATAAGACTTGCAGAAATTTATCTAAATTATGCAGAAGCAGTTCTTCGCGGTGGTGGGGGCGATCGTGCTACAGCTCTTAATTACATTAACGCATTGCGTACAAGAGCTTATGGTAACACTTCTGGTAACATCACAAACGCACAATTAAACCTAGATTTTATTTTAGATGAACGTGCGCGCGAATTGTATTGGGAAGGAACAAGAAGAACAGATTTAATCCGTTTCAATAAATTTACAACAGGTTACAACTGGCCATTTAAAGGAGGTGTAGCTAACGGGACTTCTGTTTCTGACATTAGAAAACTTTTCCCAATTCCTATCAATATCATTGCAATTAATCCGAATTTAACTCAAAATCCTGGTTACTAATGAAAAATTTTTTAAAATATATCTCAATTGCTTTAATTGGTAGTATTGCCATTACAAGCTGTTCAGAAGATGATGATTTACTAACTGTAAATCCATCAGATTATCAAGCGCCAGAATTGGTAACACCAAACGATAATGCGCAATTTATTTTAACAGAGGAGCATCAAGATTCAATTATTACTTTCTCTTGGAACAAAGCAGAATATGGACTTGATGTTGTCCCAAAATATTCTTTAGAATTTACAACAAAAGACGATAGTAACTTTGCTAATGCAACAGTTCTAATAGGTAATTCTACAACAACAGAGTTTCAAATATCATTTAAAGACTTTAATAATAAAGTAATTGATCTTGGTGTTGAACCAAATGTGGAGCAAGATTATATTTATCGTGTAAAATCAGAATTAGGTACACAACAATCTCAACCACTAGTTTCTGCTGTAAAAACAATCACAATCACAGCATATCCTACAGATTTATCTACAAATTGGGGTGTTGTAGGTTCTATTACGAATTGGGCAGATAATCAAGATATTCCTTTCTGGAAAAGTGAAGAAACTAATGTTTTAGTTGCTTATATTAATGTTGAAGAAGCTAACGCAGAAATTAAATTCAGACAAAACGGATCTTGGGATGTAAACTTTGGAAGTAACAACCCAACAACTGCATCTGACGGAACAGTATCTGGAAGTTTAGACGCTGGTGGAAATAATATTAAAATTCCAAATATCGGAAGATATAAAGTAACTTTTAATCAAAGTGATTCAACTTTCAAAATAGAAGCTTTCACTTGGGGAGTTATTGGTGATGCAACACCGCTTGGTTGGGATGCTGACACTGCTCTAAATTACGATGGCACAATAGATTCTTGGATAGCTACTATAGAATTAAAAGTTGGTGAATTTAAATTCAGACAAAATAAATCTTGGGATGTAAACTATGGTGATTCTGGAACTCCTGGAGTTTTAAAATCAGGTGGCGACAACATCAAAGTTACTGAAGCTGGGACTTACATTGTAACAGCAAACTTCAGTAAAGAAACTTATTCTTTTGTAAAACAATAAAGAAATTCCTCATTTAAAAATAGAGCTGTTACAAACATACTTGTATGTTTTAACAGCTTTTTTTATCTAATCTAATAATTCAAAAATCGCAATAATATGAAAACATTTTATTTAACTTTCATGTTGATTTGCCTTTCTTTCTTAAAGATCGATGCGCAAATCACTTCAGATCCTAGTCCGCCAGAAGCAGACAAATCGGTCACTTTGTATTTTGACAAAACAGGAACTCCACTAGAAAATTACCAAGGAAATCTTTATGCTCATACGGGTGTAACTGTTGATGGACAAGATTGGCAAAATGTGATTGGTTCTTGGGGAGATAATTCTTCTCAACCTCAATTTATTCATCAATCTGGTAATGTTTATAAATTAGAAATCACACCTTCTATCACAAGTTTTTACAATGTAGAGCCAAACAAAACTATAACTAAAATGGCTTTTGTGGTAAGAAACGCAGAAGGTAATCAACAAACCTCATCAGATATTTTTATCAATGTTGGTGCTTTGCAAGTTAATCTAATTCATCCGCTAGAAAACAGCACAACCAATGTGAATAGCGGTTCTAGTTTTAATATCCAAGCAACAAGTACAATTCATGTGAATTGGACATTAGAAGGTAACGGTAATACTTTTGATCAAGTAAATGATAGTAATTCATTTGATAAAAATTATACCATTTCACAAAATCAGAATTATACATTAAATGCAACTTTTAATGGTCAAACAATAAGCAAATCTTTTACAATTAATATCAAACCAACGGTTAAAGATGTAGCCATTCCATCTAATTTACATGAAGGAATTAATTATTTGGCTAATGATTTTACAAAAGCATATTTGGTTTTATACGCTCCACAAAAAGAGTTTATTCATGTAATCGGAAGTTTCAATAATTGGCAACTTTCTGATCAATATGTGATGAATCGAGATACAACTAACAAGGATTTATATTGGATTGAATTATCTAATCTTAAAGCAAGTGAAATCTATACGTTTCAATATCGAACAAGTGATGGAATCAAAACTGCAGATCCTTATTCGACTTTAGTTTTATCGCCTTATGATGATCCGTATATTACCGCAGCAACTTACCCAAATATGCCTGTATATCCTACTGGACAACAATTTGAAGTTTCGGTTTTACAAACAAATCAAGCAAAATACAATTGGAAAGTTTCAAATTTCAATCGCCCAAATAAAGAGAATTTGATGATTTACGAATTATTAATTCGTGATTTCAATTCGACAAAAACATGGCAATCTTTAATTGATGATTTTGATTATTTCAAAAAATTAAACATTAACGCAATCGAAGTTATGCCCGTAATGGTGTTTGAAGGAAATATTTCTTGGGGTTATAATACAGCTTATCATCTTGCTTTGGATAAAGCTTATGGACCAGCAGATAAAATGAAAGAATTCATCGATTTGTGTCATCAAAATGGAATTTCAATCATTTTAGATGTTGCTTTAAATCATGTTTATGGTCGATCTCCGTTGGTTAGAATGTGGATGAATGATCCCGACAATGATGGTTTTGGAGAACCAACTGCTATAAATCCTTATGTTAATCAAACTGCAAAACATAGTTACAATGTTGGATACGATTTAAATCATCAATTAACACCAACTCAAAATTATGTACAACGTACATTAAAACATTGGATTGAAGAGTTTAAAATTGATGGATTTAGATGGGATTTAACAAAAGGATTTACACAAAATTGTACACCTTCTGATGAAACTTGTACAAACGGATATCAAGCTGATCGTGTAGCAATTTTAAAAAAATATGCAGATATGCAATGGACAATTGATCCGAATTCCTACATCATTTTTGAGCATTTAGGAAATAATGGTTCAGCACAAGAGGAAACAGAATGGGCGAATTATCGCATTAACGAAGGTAAAGGAATTATGCTTTGGGGTAAAGCGACTAATAATTTTAATCAAAATACAATGGGATATGCTTCGGATAGTAACTTTGATTGGTTGAAGCATACTGTAAAAGGTTTTACGAAAAAACATTTAGTTGCTTACGCAGAAAGTCATGATGAGGAAAGAATGATGTACAAGAATTTACAATATGGTGCATCTTCAGGAACCTATAATGTAAAAGATTTAAAAACTTCTTTAGAAAGACAAAAAGCTCTTGGTGCAGTTTTATTTACAATTCCTGGTCCTAAAATGTTGTGGCAATTCGGAGAATTAGGATACGATTACTCGATTAATCATTGTCAAGATGAGACAAATAGTGACGGATGCCGTACCAATCCAAAACCAATTCCAAGCGAAATTGGTTATTTAACAAATACTGATAGAAAATCTGTTTATGATGTTTGGGCAAAAATTATTGGACTTAAATTAAACAACAAAGTTTTCGAAACTGATAATTATACGATTACATCTGGCGATTTAAAACCGCGTATTCAGATTACAAATAATTTATTATCGTCGTCTGATTTATATGAGGTAATTGTTATTGCAAACTTCACAACAAGCACTCAAGCAATTGCGCCACTTTTTCCATTTACAGGAAATTGGTACAATTTGATGGACGAAACAACGCTGAATGTCACCAATACAAATTCATCATTTACAGTTAATCTAAATCCAGGTGAATTTAGAATTTTCGGGAATGCAAAAGCAAATTTATCAACAGATAATATTGAGGTTAATTCAGAAAAAATCTCTGTAACTCCAAATCCAGTTTCTTCCTCTTTTTCATTAAATATTAATTCAGAAAAAGTAAAAATCTATGATTTAACAGGAAAACTGATCAAAGAGTTTTCAGGAAAATTTTCAGCGATACATCAATTTAACATCAAAGAATTACCAAAAGGTATTTACATTCTTGACATTGAAGCTAAAAATCGAAAAATTGGAACGTCTAAATTAATTAAACAATAATTATCATTCTTTATGAAATAAAAAAACCTCATCAAATGATGAGGTTTTTCGTTGCTTAAAAATTAAGCTTAATATTATATTTTTCGTAGAAATTCTCGATGTGAGCAACTGCTTCTTCCGCTGTATCAACCAAACGGAAAAGATCCAAATCTTTCTCAGAAATATAACCTTCTCTCAAAACCGTTTCTTTGATCCAATCAATTAAACCTGACCAATACTCAGTTCCAACTAACACAATTGGGAAACGTCCTGTTTTCTTCGTTTGTACCAATGTCATCGACTCAAACAATTCATCTAACGTCCCAAAACCTCCTGGCATTCCGATAAATCCTTGTGAATATTTCACAAACATTACTTTTCGTGCAAAGAAATAATCGAAATTAATTTCATATTCACGGTCGATATATTTGTTCAATTCTGTTTCGAAAGGCAATGTAATTCCCAATCCAACAGAAGTTCCTCCACCCTTTTGCGCTCCTTTGTTTGCAGCTTCCATAATTGCCGGACCTCCACCAGTAATTACACCAAAACCTATTTGCGTTAATCGATACGCAATGTCCTCTGCTAATGCATAATATGGATGATCTGGAGAAGTACGTGCCGAACCAAAAATAGACACGCAAGGTCCTATTTTAGACATTACTTCGTAACCATTTACAAACTCTGCCATAATCTTGAACAACGCCCAAGAATCATTTATTCTAATCTCATTCCAATCTTTTGGTCGAAACGGAGATTGTATTCTATCGTCTTCTTTTTCTTTATCTGTCATAGTATCTTAAATAAAAAAACCGCAACAAAAATGCTACGGTTCAATATACAAATTTATTGTTTCTTCATGATTAATCTCTACTCATAAAAATTCTCAAAATATACCAAAACAATAACATTAATGAAGCAAATAACGACAATGCCGCTGCAACATACTGTTGTGTTCCGAACTCATATTTTAATTGGTGAGTGTTGTACAAAATTGCTCCACCAGCTAAGGCGCACATTCCAACTGAGAACCATAATCCTAGATCGAACCCGAATAACATCCCTGCAATAATCAATCCAATTGCTAAGAAAAATCCTATAGTTAATGCTCCTCGTAAAATAGAGAAATCTGCTTTTGTTAAAAATACAATAGCTGATAATCCTACAAATAATCCGCCTGTTACAACGGCTGCTTGTTTTATTACATAAGTTCCTCCATAATATAATGCAATGTAAAGCATTGGCACAAAGATTAAAGCTTCTGCAACTATGTATAAAAAATAGCCTAAATATTGTTTAGATTTTGAAATCGATCCGTACGCCATTTTTTGTGCAACCCATGTAATTCCCATGAAACCTGCTAATAAAATAAGCCAAAGATATCCAGAAGTTAAACTTAACATAAAGCTGACTAATGCTTCTGATTTTAACATCAAAGATTCGATTAAAACAAATACCAAAACTCCTCCAGCAACGTGTCCGTAAGTATGTTTATAGAAATTTGCCCTTTCTACGCTTGTTGCCTCTGCAACCAATTGGTTTTGTTGATATAAATGTTGATTTTCCATATTCGTAATTTTTATAGGTTTTTCAAATTCAATTTATAAGGCTAAAATACTAATTTTAAATTATTTCTTAACTCACTATTTTCTGTGAATTTTTGGCTGATTTTATCCAATCGATTAATCCGATAAATGATAAAATCAACAAGACAATATATTGCACCGAAGTGATAACTGCTCCTTTGTAAATCATTAATGGAATCATGATTAAATCGCCGATAATCCAGAAATACCAATTATCAATTTTTCGTCGCGCCATCATCCACATTCCAATCAAAAAGATAGCGGTCGTCGAAGCGTCTACAAAATCAATTTTAGAATAATGTAATTTACATTGGTTGATAAAACTGAAATCAAAACCATTTTGAATAACTGGACGGAAATAATAAATCGTCAAAATAAAGATAAAACTCAACGCGAAAAGTAAAGTTGCATATAAATATTCTTTCTTCGAAGCCCACGAAACATCGACATGTTTATGATCTGCTTCGAGATTTTTTTGCCACAAAATCCAACCATAAATCGCCATTGAAGTATAGTAAATATTAATAATAGTTTCGCCGTATAATCCCCAATTAAAAAATAAATAGATGAAAATAAACGTCGAAATAATAGTGGTTGGATAAACCAAAATATTACGTTTGTAGGTATAATAAACGGAAATAATCCCAAATAAAGTTGCAATTATTTCAAGTAAAATATTCAGTGTAGAATAGGTTTTATAAGGAGCAAAGATGTAATCAATAAAATCGTTCATTCTTAAGTTGTGAGTTAAAATAATTCATTCTAAATCGTAAATCTAAATTCGTAATTATAATTTCTAACTTCAATCTATTCATAATCCAACACCCAAACCAAATAATATTCACCAATCATTTTATAGAATGCATGATATTTTCGAGATTTTACATCATCCGAAATCCAACAAATAAATTGTTTATTTTCTATTAATTCAAATTCTTCTGCACGATAATGATTCAGAAAATTCCAAAGATTTCCACCATTCAATTTGTACAAACCTTCTTTCATTCCCCAAATTACATGCAAATATTCAGTTTCATGTTCTTGAGGTATCCAAGCTATTTCATCTGGACGGGCAAATTTATGTTTGATGTTCAAAATTTTTCTTGGTCGAGCCAATTCAATATCAATTCCAATATTATATTCGCTCACGCCAACAGAAACCAATCCATAGGAATGTGTAATGGAAATTTCTTTATTTGTAGGTAAAAAAGGTTTTCCACGTTCGTCATAATTTACATCATAATCCAAGTCCAATTTCTTTAGACAAGCGCGCAAACCAAGATATTCTCTGGCCTGTTTAGGTCGAAGATTATTATATTTTTCTATCCTATAATCCTCTAAATGAAGATATTCTAATAATTCTTCATTCGATTCTGTTACATTCCACGTGATAATGCGGGTATGTTTAAAATCGTTAATATAATCGATAACGGGCATTTTATTAATCGAAATTTGTTTGTAAATTTGTTCATTATAAACTTTAAAAAAAAGTTAGTTAAATATATCAATTGATGGATACAAAAACGCAATACATTCCATACAAAGTTAAAGATATTTCTTTAGCTGAGTGGGGAAGAAAGGAAATTACGTTGGCTGAGGCAGAAATGCCTGGGTTGATGGCTATCCGTGAAGAGTACAAAGCTGCTCAACCTTTGAAAGGTGCTCGCATTGCAGGTTGTCTACACATGACAATCCAAACTGCAGTATTAATCGAAACGTTGGTTGCTTTAGGAGCTGATGTTACATGGTCGTCATGTAATATTTTCTCTACACAAGATCACGCTGCTGCTGCAATTGCTGCTGCTGGGATTCCTGTGTATGCTTGGAAAGGGATGAACGAAGAGGAATTCGATTGGTGTATCGAGCAAACATTATTCTTCGGAGAAGATCGTAAACCATTAAACATGATTTTGGATGATGGTGGAGACTTAACGAATATGGTGATTGATCGTTACCCAGAATTGGTTGCTGAGATCAAAGGATTATCAGAAGAAACGACTACAGGTGTACACCGTCTTTACGAAAGAATGGAGAAAGGTACATTGCCTATGCCTGCAATTAACGTAAATGATTCTGTAACAAAATCTAAATTCGACAACAAATACGGATGTCGCGAATCTGCAGTAGATGCTATCAAACGTGCTACTGACTTGATGATCGCTGGTAAACGTGTTGTAGTTTGTGGATATGGTGATGTTGGTAAAGGTACAGCGGCTTCTTTCCGTGGTGCTGGAGCAATTGTTACAGTAACAGAAATCGACCCTATTTGTGCTTTACAAGCATCTATGGAAGGTTACGAAGTAAAAAAATTAGATACAGTGGTTGCAAACGCTGATATCGTAATTACGACTACTGGTAACTTTGGAATTGTACGTGCAGAGCATTTCGAGAAAATGAAAGACAAAGTAGTTGTGTGTAACATTGGTCACTTCGATAACGAAATCGATATGGCTTGGTTAAACGGAAACTACGGAAACACGAAAGAAGAAATTAAACCACAAGTTGACAAATACAACATCAACGGAAATGACATCATCATTTTGGCTGAAGGACGTTTAGTTAACTTAGGTTGTGCAACAGGACACCCTTCTTTTGTGATGTCAAACTCTTTCTCTAACCAAACTTTAGCTCAAATCGAATTGTGGACAAATTCATCAGCTTACAAAAATGAAGTATATACTTTACCTAAGCATTTAGATGAAAAAGTTGCAGAATTGCATTTAGCTAAATTAGGAGTAGAATTAGAAGTTTTATCTCAAGAACAAGCAGAATACATTGGTGTAACGGTTGAAGGACCATTTAAACCAGAATATTATAGATATTAATTAATTTTAATTCAAAATTTTTATTTGAAAAAAGAAAAAAGCACTTAACTATATGCCCTCGCCCTGAACAAGCGAGGGCTTTTTTGTTAGTCATTTTCTACGCCAGAAATTGATTCAAGTTCATTATTCAATTTATTTAGCTCTTCCTTTGTTGTATATTTTTTAGGAATATTTTTCTTAAATTAAATGTCGCTTCTTTTTTATTTTTTATCAAAATATCAGCATTGATTGCAGGCGTAATTCCTAATGGTGTTTTCATCCACACATCAGAATCAGTCGTTTTATATAAACATTTAGCCAGCAAAGCTCCACTAAAATAAATTGGCTTTTCAACTTCTGTTAATAATTCTACTTTGATGAAAAAATCATCTTGATATTTAATATTCAAATCACGTAAATCCATCGAAAAGACATCATTCTGTTGATATTCTTTTTTTACAACAACTTCAAAAGGTTTTTCTAAAATTGATTGAGCTGGTTTCCCATTATTCATTGCCGTTAAATCAACTTTCAAAAGAATAGAATCTAATTTCAAACTATTACTAAAATTGAAATTAATACGTTGAAAAGTGAATTCTTTTTTAGGCGCATTTATTGGAATTGCAAATTCTTTGGTAAACTTAGGAAGTGAATCTTTACTAAAATTAATATCAGCCGTTAATCCGATTAAAATTGATTTCGTCTTGGTATCCGAACCAACACGTTTCAATCGAAATTTGCTTTTATCATACAAAATCGTTTCATGTCATTCTATCGTATCTTTTTTATAATCTTGTGCATTTGCAAACGTTATAAAACATAAAAAAAGAAAGTAAATTTTTGTCATCTATTTGGTTTTTAAATCATTTATCAATTTTATAAAATATAGATGTTCAAAATTCACAAAGGTTACACAATGACATGTTAAAGTTTAACGCATTACATTAACAAAAGAAGAGTAACTTTTGGTTACTCTTCTAATTGATGCAATATATTTTCTAATTCTACCAGATTCTTTTTATAATAAGTAGAAATCCACCATTTTAATAATAAAACGCAAATTAATACATAAAAAAATAGTGTAAGAAAAATATAAAGATAAAACTGAAATTTGTATTCAAATTGCAACGAGTTAGGATGCTGGATATACGAAATCCCAATAATCATCAACACTAAAATAGAAATCAAGTACGAGTAAATACTGTAAATATCAATCGCAGATTTGTAATTATAATAAAACCAATTGATGTTCTTTAGCGAATTATATTCCAGATGATATGATCGTTTATAAAACTTGAAAACATAAATAAACGGCACCAAAAAAGTCAACGAAATACACAACAATGTCCACCAAATTGTTGGCGTATTTGCATCAAATAAGAAAGGAAAAGTATATAAAAACAATAATCCTAATAATTGAACATAAAACTCTTTCTTCAAGGTTTTTCGTACTTTATCAATAATGGTATTTGCTTCTTGATTAAACTCAAGATTTGGATCAATTTTAACTTCATCTGAAGATTGATTGTCCCATTGTTTTTGTAATTCATCAAAATTCATAACCGTATTTTTTTATGATGATTTGTATTTTTTCTTTCGTTCTGTTCAATTTCACACGTGCATTTACTTCCGAAATTCCCAAGTTCATACAAATTTCCTTGTGATTTTGTCCTTCCAAAAACAGAAAAATCAATGCTTTTTCTACTTTATTCAATTCATGAACTGCTTTATAAAACAATTCGAGTTGTGTTTCTTTTTCACCAAAATCCATCTCATCTACTTGATCAATATTTTCTAAAAAAGTATGACGATCTGCTTTTTTCTTTTCTTTTCTAAAATAAGTTAACGCCGTGTTCAACGAAACGCGATACATCCAAGTTGAAAATTGAGATTTACCTTCGAAACGATCAAAAGATTTCCATAGTTGCAAAACAATCTCTTGTATCAAATCATTTTGATCTTCAGAATTATCCATATACATCTTAGCGATTTTGTGTAAAATCTCTTTGTGTTGATCGATTAATTCTAAAAAAAGGGTTTGTTTAGCTTCCAAAATCGTTACTTTATTTTTTTCAACGCAACTTGTTCATCGTCTATTATGATAACATTATTTTCAACTGTTATTTCCAAAATAGATTTCATCGCTTAATTATTTAGTGTTTATTAGTAAGTAAACATAAAGTAAAAACGTTACAAAAATTTTGAAAAAAAATTTAAAAAACCATTTCTAACCAAATCGGTAAACTGAATTCTTCTAATAAATGAGCCAATTGAAATTCTTTGTAGTTTTCTTTCGTTATCCACGCCATTTCTTCTATCTCAGAAGCGATTTTAAGCGTTTCTAATGATTTTAATTTAACATGAAATACATTTGCATAAACTTCGGTATTAACTTCATTAACGGCAATAGAAGTGTGTTGCCCTAAAAATGAAACATCGTGCTGTAGAATATCAACATTAATCTCTTCTAAAAATTCGCGTCGAAGTGTGGTTAATAATTCTTCATCTTGTTCTCGTTTTCCACCAACCATCTGAAAAAATTTCGATTTCTTTTTTCGGACAGCTAACATTCTACCCGTTTCATCTGTAACCAAGGCGTTCACCAAATAAATATGATTCATTGTTATGCGTTATGCGTTATGCGTTATACGTTATGCGTTATGCGTTATGCGTTATGCAAAAGTAGAATTTAGGAGAGTTTGGAGCAAAAAAAAGCCTCACAATAAGTGAAGCTTATAAAAGTTGGCGATCCGGACGGGACTCGAACCCGCGACCACTTGCG
>NZ_JAOCDF010000024.1:0-54951 GCF_029840775.1 Empedobacter sp. GD03865 | reverse complement strand
AACTAATTCTATATTTATTGTGTTTAACCAAATCCTCTACTCTACTAAATCGTTAAAAATTAATCAAAAAACAGAAGAAGTATCTTATAACATTCAAAACGTTTGTACTTTTGTCTTATAAAAAAAATATCCAATATGAAGCATCAAGCAGTAGAAGGTTTTTCGAAATTATCGAAAGAAGGAAAAATTGAATGGGTTGTCAATGAATATTTGAATGGCGATGAAAAAGCAATTCAAATCATGAAACAATATTGGAATGATGATGCAGATTTACAAAAACTGCACGACGAGTTTTCAGAAAATACAGTTTCTAATTTCTATATGCCGTTTGGTTTAGCACCAAACTTTTTAATCAACGACGAATTATATGCCATTCCAATGGCTGTTGAAGAGTCGTCTGTTGTTGCTGCGGCTTCTAAAGCTGCGAAGTTTTGGCAAACACGTGGTGGTTTCAAAACAACAATTTTATCCACAACAAAATTGGGTCACGTTCATTTTATGTACGAAGGCGACAAAGAAAAGTTACAAAATGCATTTGAAACAACGATTAAAAATCAATTAATCGAAACGACAAATGATATCACAAAAAACATGCGTGCGCGTGGTGGTGGTATTTTAGCTTTGGAATTAATTGATAAAACTGCCGATTTAGAAAACTATTATCAAATAAAAGCGTCTTTCGAAACAATGGATTCGATGGGTGCAAACTTTATCAATTCTTGTTTAGAGCAATTTGCCAAAACATTACGCAACGAGATAGAAGCTGATTCTACTTTTACAGATGATGAAAAAGATTCAGTTCAAATCGTGATGTGTATTTTATCGAATTATACGCCAGATTGTATTGTTCGTGCAGAGGTTTCTTGTCCTGTTGAGCAATTGGCAGAAGGAAATGTAACGTCAGAAGAGTTTGTAGAAAAGTTTTCGCGCGCTGTTCGCATTGCAGAAATAGAACCATATCGTGCAACAACACATAACAAAGGAATTATGAACGGAATTGATGCGGTTGTGATTGCAACAGGTAACGATTTCCGTGCTGTAGAAGCTTGTGCGCATACATATGCGGCGAAAGATGGGCAGTATTCTTCATTAACACATTGCGAAGTGAAAGATGGTATTTTCCGTTTTTGGATTGATTTACCAACTGCGCTTGGTACAATTGGTGGATTGACAGCTTTGCATCCGTTAGTAAAATTAGCAATGGGAATTCTTGGGAAACCGAATGCTAAAGAATTGATGGGATTTGTTGCTGTTGCAGGTTTAGCGCAAAACTTTGGTGCATTACGTTCTTTGGTTACAACTGGAATTCAGAAAGGTCACATGAAAATGCACTTAATGAATATCTTGAATCAGTTAGAAGCAACTGAAGAAGAAAAGAAATATTTTGTCAATTATTTTAAAGATAAAACGGTTTCTCATCACAATGTTATCGAAGAGTTTTGCAGATTACGTGGTGTAAAAAATGTAGAAGAGATCAAAAAAGAGAAGTAATCTAACAAATGCGAATTTGGTCTGTTCATCCGAAATATCTCGATGCAAAAGGAATTGTAGCACTTTGGCGCGAATCGCTTTTGGCAAAAAATGTTTTGGAAGGCAATACAAAAGGTTATAAAAATCATCCGCAATTAATTCGTTTCAAATCAATTGAAAAACCGCTTGAAGCGATTAATCAATATTTAGCAGAAGTTTGGGACGAAGCCACAAGACGAGGATATAATTTTGACCGAAATAAAATTGATTTTGATTTTACAAAGATTAAAATTGAGGTTACAACAGGTCAAATGCAATATGAATTCAACCATTTATTAAAGAAGTTAGAACAAAGAGATCCTGAGCGATTCAAACAATTTGAAAACCTCAAAATGGTTGATTGCGCAGAGATTTTCGAAGTAAAAGAAGGAGAAATAGAAAAATGGGAGATCATTTCTTAGAAGAATATTTTGCGAAAGCAAAAGAAAAACAACGTGAACATAAAAAGTTTTTGGAGAAGTTGAAAAAGAAACCACCTAAAAACTTGGATCAGAAAATGGAAGAAATCCACGAAGATGTTTTCAATCGTATTGATTGTCTTTCTTGCGCGAATTGTTGCAAAACAACTGGTCCACTTTTTACACAAAAAGATATTGAGCGTTTAGCGCATGTTTTTCGCATTAAACCAAGTCAATTTATTGATAAATATTTGCGAATTGATGAAGACAACGACTATGTTTTGCAGCAAGTTCCTTGTCCTTTTTTGGATAGTGAAAATTATTGTTTGGTTTATGAAGATCGCCCGAAAGCTTGTCGTGAATATCCGCATACAGATCGTAAGAAATTTTACCAGATTAATCATCTTACCATAAAAAACACGCTAATTTGTCCTGCAACTTACGAAGTTGTGGAACAAATGCAGAAAGAAATAAAAGTATAAATGGAAACACCTCTAAAAATAATCGCATTTATTATGTTGATATTTCCGACAATTTATCAAGGAATTGCTGGATTTAGAACCAAAGATGCTGCTGTTGTAAAAAAAGTGGCTTGGCGCGCTGTTTTGATGCAAATCATGGGAACACTTTTGGCTTATTTTATCTTCATAAAAATTGGTCAAGACAAGCAAGTTGCCATTTATGTTGGCTTTATGTTTTTTACATCGGTTGCAATTTTAGTGCTGATTCAAAACATTTTGATTTACTTAAAAAATAATAGTAATAATTAAAACGTCGTCTATGAGCGACGTTTTTTTAATATCATTAAGCTAATAAATTAACGTATTGTTCTGCTTTTTCGGTTAGTTTAGTTTTTACTTGATCATAATTTGAATCAAAAAAACTTCGTAATCTGAACTTTGATTTTTTGGTTTGAATAGTTAGAATTTGATTGCGATTCAAGCGAAAAATGTCTTCTTCTTCGTACAAATAATAAATTGCTCGATATGGAATTTCATCTTTTTTGAAAATTGTTCTGATTTCGAACGTTTCTTCTTTTAGTGTAAATAAGGTCAAATTAAACGTTAAATCGTATAAAATTGACATCGATGCAAGTAAAGAAATCATGAAAACGCCAATGCGCAAAAAAAGGTTCGTCTATCCAAAAATTTCCTCCAAACCAAAAAGCTTTGACAAACGTAAAGTTAATCATCATTAATAATAGAAAAATGATGACGAGAAGAAGTGTTTGCCAACTAAGTTTAGATTTTACCATCTGCTTGGATTTGTACTAATTTACAATTTTTTGAACAGATTTAGAAAATTTTTCTACAAATAAAAAACCTCAGATAAATCTGAGGTTCATTATATTTTAAAAATGTTATGTTATAAAATTTCAATACTAAAACTATGATTGAGATATTTCTTATATTCCAAGATTTATGCCAAACTGAATCATTTTACGATTATCAAATGTGTTATCTTTAAAATAATTGTTCAAATCTTTTCTTACAAAGACATCAATCAATCCTAAACCAATTGTTATTTCAGCACCGTAGATAAAATTATTCACATTATAATTTCCACGTTCTTTGTTGCGAACACCATCTCCTTTGTAAATATTATTCGATGATAACAACGTTCCTCCATACATATACGCTGCGATATAGTGTTTTCCTTGCGGACGATATGCAAAATCTTCGGTAATATTTTTGACTTTCGAAAAGTTGTATTTAAATCCAACTGGAACCATAAAATAAGCCGAGCGCAACTTCGATTTGTCTAACGATTTGTCATGTTTTATTAAACCAACATCTCCATTTTCATCACGATTAAAACGCATATCATCGTCAATTCTGTAAGTTCTCCAAGAGAATAGTGCTCCTGCTAAAAAGTTAACTGGACTCGTTAAGGATAATTGTCTTTCGTACATTAAACCTGCCGTAATATTACTTGAAAACTTTTCGTGTTTGTTCAATTCTTCGTCTTTTTTACCTGTAAACGCCATGTATCCAAAAGAAGCATAACCGTTAATTTGATTCGCAATTCGGTAACGTTTCGTCACATCTTGTTTTGTTTTTGGCGTAATTGGATCTTCGCCATTCATAATCGAAAATGCAACTTGTTGTTTGATGATATCATCTAAGTTAAAATTCACTTCCTGAATACGATCATTTATCGTTCCCGAATACACATTTGCAATCGCTTCTTTCTTCGCTGTAGCCTCAGAAGCATTCAGTTTTCCTTCTGCTAATTCTTTGTCAACTGCCGCAATTTTCTTTTCCATTGCAGATTTTTCTTCCTGCACAATTTGACGAATCACTAACGTAAATTCGCTAATGCGATCTTTTACAATTGGACTGATTTTTTCGTCATTTTTATCATTCAAATCAAATGTAAATTTTTGAGCATATAGTGATGTAGCTGATAAGCATAATAATCCTGCTACGATAAGTTTTTTTATCATAATCTTGCTAATTTAGGGATATTAATGTTTTATTTGAAGCCGATAGAAACCACGCGCGATTGGTTTGACTCCTTTAGATTTTCTTTATTTTCGATCGAATACAACAACATATTTGGATCTACAAAATTCTTCTTCTTTTTGTTCACTTTTACAGAATCTAATGTTGTGTTAGCTGCAATATTTTTCTTTGGTTGAGCTTCTGATTTTAACTCTTCTTTCTTCTCTGCAATAGCTTCTTTCTTCGTTGGAAAAGCCATTTCAACTTGTTGAGATTCTTCATTTATTGCAACCTGAACTTTACCATGTTGAATCGGTTTCTTCTCTTCTTGTGGTTGGGCTTCAATTTCTTTAGAAGAATCAATCTTTTCATTATTCGCTAAAATAGATTCTGAAGAGTGAATTGTATTCGAATCTAATTGAACTTTTTCAGAATTACTTTTTTCTTGATGATTTACAAATTCTTTTGGTTGATCATTTTTAGATTGATTCGAGAATAAATAAACCGACGTAGTAACTGTAAACAACGCCACAACCGCAGCAGACAACCACCATTTATAGTTTGATTTTTGTGGTGATGGAGCGACATCCATACGAGCTTGAATTCTGTCCCACGCATCATGAGAAGGATTCAATTCACGATTTTCTAAATCGTCTTTTATATAGTTTGATATTTTATCGTTGTTTTTCATTTGTCATTTTCTTTTTACTTAGAACAATTTCTTTCAGTTTTGCCTTTGCTCGAAACAATTGCGTTTTGCTGGTCGATACCGAAATATTCAGCATTTCTGCAATTTCTTGATGCGAATAATCTTCGAGAATATGAAGATTAAACACCAATCGATAAGGTTCTGAAAGTTGATCTAACACGTCTTGCACATTAAAATTTAACCACGCTTCCTCTACTTCTTCATCCGCTTCATCATAATTAGAAACTCTTACATCATCAACATAAATCAATGTTTTATTTGCACGTAAAAAAGTTAAACATTCGTTGACCATAATTCGACGCATCCAACCTTCGAAACTTCCTTTATTTTGAAATTTCTCGATATGATTAAAGACTTTACAAAAACCGTTAATCATACAATCTTCTGCATAATGCATGTCTTCGATGTAACTTCTACAAACGCTCAGCATCTTTTTGGAGTTTTGTTCGTAGAGTTCTTTTTGCGCCAAAGCATCGTTCTTTTTTAGTCGTTCGACTAAAATTTCTTCTTTACTTTTTCGATTTAGTACAAATAATTTCACGTGTGTTAATTGCTTTCTTACTTAATAGACTCAAGGTTTGTAAAAAGGTTACAGAAAATTAAACATTTTTTTTGAAATGATTTGATATAGAACGAAAAAAGCTCGCAATTAGCGAGCTTTTTAATCATATTTATCAAAAATAAATTATTTCTGAAACGAATCTTTATTCAATTCGTATAATATTTTAAGACCTTTTATTGTGTGTAAACGATCATCAATATCAATTTTATCTGTCAACGATTTGTAAACACCGCCAACTCCTCCTGTCGAAATCACATAACATTGTTCTCCTTCTTCGGCATTGATACGATCAATCATTCCTTCAACCATACTCAAAAAACCATAAACCATTCCTGATTGCATGCAAGATTCTGTATCTGATCCTAAAACAGTTTTAGGTGCTTTCAGTTCGACTGTTGGTAATTGAGCTGTTTCTCCCACCAACGAATTTAAGGCAGTAATAATTCCAGGAGCAATTACTACTCCACCAACACTTGCCGATTCGTCGATGCCTAAGAAAGTTAGCGCAGTTCCAAAATCAATGACAATTTTTTTGCCTTGATAATTTTGATAATGTGCAGCTACTGCATTCGCATATAAATCTGTTCCCATTTGGTTTGACTTATGCTTGATTGCTGATGGCGTATTACGATCTACAACCATTGGTTTGAACTTGTGAATCTTTTGTAACGCAATCTTAACGCTTGCTGTAAGTGGTGGTACAACCGAACCTATCACAATATCTGTAATATCATTTTTCGAAATTCCGAAAGGCTCGTACATGTTCGAGAATTTTGCAAAAAACTCGTATTCGGTACGATAAGGTTTTGAATTGATTGTCCATGTAATAATCTCCGTTTCACTTTTGAAAACTGCGAAACGAAGATTAGTATTTCCAATATTTACTGCTAATAACATTATTTTGTAAATACGTTATTTTTATCGTTTACATCTGCCAAACGTTTTGTTGGATCGATGGTAACTTGTTTAACTTCTTTCGAAACTTTAACATCATAGGTAGGTTTTGTCCAGAACCAATCTTCTAAAATAGTTCTTTTTGCACCTTGATATTCTACTAAGTTTTCTGTTGGTTTTTCTCCACGCATTTCACGTAAAGGAATGTAGAATAATTCTTTTGAACCATCTGTATATTCTACCAATAAATCAATAGGCATTGCAAAATCTGATTTGTTTGCAATTGTGATTGTGTTTCCGTTTACAGCTTCTACAGCGTAATCAATTTTGCGTGTTGTGTTCAAGAATAAATTAAAATACCATTTAAGATTAATTCCAGAAACTTCTTCTGCTACACGTTTGAAATCATTCCCTGATGGATGTTTGAATTTCCATTGTTTATAGAATTCTAGGAATGTTTTGTTTAAATTATCATTTCCAATAATATATCCCAATTGAATTGCTAAAACTTGACCTTTGTAATACGCTTCTAAAGAGTATGCATAATTTGTATTATAATAGTCTGCTAATAAACTTGCAGGTTCTTCTTTACCAGAAAGTGCTAAATTAATATATCCTTTGTAGGCATCTGGATTTGGATTTGAAGGCATTACTTTTAATTTATCTACAACATTAAGGTGCGCCATTTGCTCTACATATGATGTAAAACCTTCGTCGAACCACTCGTTGTATGTTTCATTGATACCAAATAATTGTTGGTACCAAGAGTGAGCTGCTTCGTGGAAAATAGTTCCGATTAAGCTATTTAAATTACTTCCTCCAGCAATTAAAGTTGCAGTACCATATTCCATACCACCGTCACCACCTTGAATAATTGAATATGTTTTCCAAGGATATTCGCCAAAGTGTTCAGAATTATAATCGAAGAAACCTAATGCGTAAGGCATTGCTTGTTTCCATGCAGAAGATTTATCATTATCTTGGTAAACTAAATAAACATCTACGCCATGTTTAGATTTTTCGTGCTCCACAATAAATTCTTTATCCGCAGCCCAAACAAAATCGTGAATATTTTCAGCTTTGAAATTCCAAGCTACTTTTCCATTCTTTGTTTTGATTGTTGGATTTTTTACATAACCTTTTACACTATTAGGGTCTTGTAATTCTCCTGAAGCTCCGATTACATAATCTTTATCGATGTTAATTGTGACATCAAAATTACCAAAAGGCGCAAAAAATTCGCGACCAATGTATTCATCTAAATGCCATCCTTCTGGATCGAATTCTGCCATTTTAGGATACCATTGTGCCATAGAAAATTCTACACCATCTTTCGAATTACGTCCAGAACGACGAATTTGTTCGGGAACTTGTGCATTCCAAACCATATCGAAAGTAGAAGTTTGTCCTTCTGCAATTGGTTTTGCTAATGTAACTTCTAAGATTGTTCCGTCTACTTTATATGAAACGGCTTTACCATCTTGTTTAAGAGATGTTACTTTTTGATAACCAATTTGATCTGGTTTTAATTCAGAAATACGGCTAACATATTTAGGATTTTCTTTTGTTCCGATATTTGTTGCCATTCTTTTATCAGGATCTGGAATGTTTTGTAAACGATTATCCATCATACTTCCTGGTTGAAAAGCATTAAAATATAAATGAAAATAAACTTTATTCAGGCTTTGACCTGAATTGTTGGTGTATTTCAATTGCATTTTTCCATCGTATTGATATGATTTTTCTTTCATATCAACATCTATTTTATAATCTACCTTTTGTTGCCAATATCCTTTACGTTGTGCAAAAGCTAATTGAACCAAACATAAGCAGATTAGTAAAGTGAATTTTCTCATTTCTAACTAATCATTAAACTTTAACTTCAAAAATACAAAAAAGATTGAGATTAAGGTGAAGGTTGGGGGGTGATGATTTTATTGAGTTTTTTTTAATTATTTTTCATTTTTGTTTTTATAAGTTGGTATTTATATTCCTCTAATTCCTCTTGAGAGGGGATTTTCTGTTACTTGTTTTTGTCAAAAAAAAGTAAACAAAAAAGATATGGTTGTAGATTGATTTTATTTAACTTTTACCTTGATGCAAAAGTTACAAAACATCAAGGCTGTGATTTTCGACGGTCAAAATAGTTTTAGTCATTGAATGTTTTAAATCATTTGCTACGCAAACAGTAAAACATTCTAACCATGATTTTCAACTTTTTTACACTCGTCTGCAAATCAAAAGCCTTTTTAAAATTTGGATATAATTTAGTGGATTGGCTTTACATTTCCCTAACATCTCTTGAGAGGTGAAATATTTATTCCTATATAGAGTGTGTTGTATCTTTTTTTGACGAAAATATAACCAAAAAAAAGCTCGTGTCAAGTACTTGACACGAGCTTTTAAATAATAAATAATAAAAAACTATATAATAATCATTCTACAATTACCACATTGGCGTTTGTAAAAATGATGATAATATTCCTGGAAAAATTCCCATCACAATTAAGATTACCATTCCGATAATTAAAAGGAAATTCGTTAATCCATCTTGTGTTTTTACTTTGTTTTTCCCTTTTTTGAAATACATGTAGTTGATGATTTTGAAGTAATAATACATACTCAAAACTGCCATAACCAATGCAATTACAATCAAAAATAGGTTTTTATCGTTTGTTCCTCCAATACTCAACGCCATAAATTTCGCAAAGAAACCTCCTGTTAATGGAATACCTGCTAATGAAATTAATGAAATTGTCATCGCTGCTGCTAAAACTGGATTTGCTTTTCCTAAACCAATGAAACTCTCAAATTTTGGATTTTTGAATTGATCAATCGCATAGAAAATAATGAAGTTCGCAACTGAATAAGCAATCGTATAGAACATCAAAGCCTCTTTAGAAGCTGAATTGATATTGAACAAAACAAATAACATGAAACCTGCTTGCGCGATTGATGAATAAGCCATCAAACGTTTGACAGATTTTTGAGAAACTGCTCCGAAGTTTCCGATAAATAACGTCAAAATGATGATTGACGCGAATAATAAACGGTAATATTCGGCATATTCTACATTTGTTGGGAATGATTTTAGGACTAAAATAAATCCTAAAAATGATCCTCCTTTGATGATTGTCGACATAAACGATGTAAACACAGTTGGTGTTCCGTCGTAAACGTCTGGTGTCCATGCGTGGAACGGTGCTGCAGAAACTTTGAAACAAAATGCGAAGATGATTAAACACCATCCTGCGTAATAAATTGTTTCGAAATCTTTGTTATAGTTTACCAATTGATCAACCATAAAAGTTCCTGTTGCGCCGTACAAAAATGTTACACCTAACATCAAAATTCCTGTTGAGAAAGCTCCCATCAAGAAATATTTTACAGAAGCTTCTGTACTTCTAAGACTTTCTTTGTTTGTTCCTGCAATAATGTACATTGGAATTGACATTAATTCGATTCCTAAGAACATAATTACTAAGTTGTGGAATTGTGCTAAAACTGCGATTCCTGTAAAAGAGAAGAAAATTAAGGCATAATATTCTGCCACATGTTTTCCTACTTTTCCAAACGAATCTTTGTTCAACAATAAGTAAAAAATTGCCAATCCTGCCAATGCGATAAAGAACGAAACGCCGTAAAGCGATTGTCCAATCATATTATCGAATTTTCCTGCGAACATTGAGCAACCTTTCAAGTCGAAAATTCCTCCTACAATCATTCCGAAAAACAGAACAACAGAAAGTATATTTAAGGCACGATTATTTTTGATGTAGAATCCACTAAACATCAAAATAATACCTGAAAGTGCTGATAAAATAATCGTATTCATATCTATTTATTCAAAAATGATTAATGTGCTAATAAATTAAAAATTGGTGTTGGATAAACTCCTAAAATAATCACGATGATTGCGATTACAGAAATAACTGCAATTGGTCCAAAACCTCCTTTTTGAGCATCTTTTTGTTTGATGTTTTTCACTTCTCCAAACAATAATGCGCTTGATAATCTCAACGTATAAACGGCAGATAAAATAACACCTAAACAAGCTACTACACATAAAACTGGATTGTGTGTAAATAATGCAGAAAGCATCATAAACTCTCCGATGAATGAGCTTGTCAATGGTAATGCTACGTTTGCTAAACCGAATATCATGAATAAGATAGATAATGTTGGATCAACTTTTGCTAAACCACCAATCGATTTGATGTCTGTCAAATCATATTTTCTTTCCATAATATCTACACATAACCATAATCCTAAAACAACTAAACCATGTGAAAACATTTGGAAATAAGCTCCTGCTACACCATTTGCTAATTCAGAAAATAATGACACAAAAATTAAAGCTAAGTGAGCAATCGAGCTATATGCAATAATTTTCTTCACATTTTTTGCACTCAAAGCTATTAACGAGGCATAAACTAATCCGAAAATTGCTAAATAAGTAATGTATTTGAACAATTCTGAAATCGTTGGAAACATTCCCAAATACCAAGTAACCACTGCAAATAATCCCATTTTCGCCATCAAAGCTGAAAGTACAACTGTTAATGGAGTTGGTGATGTTTTATAGATTGTTGGTTGCCATGTATGAAATGGAAAGATTGGAATTTTAATCACAAAAGCGATTAAGAATAACAATGCCAACGCTGTGTTTGTTGAATAATGCGGTCCTGTAACTTGTACAACATCTGTTAATAAAAATGATGCTGGTTGTAAGAAAAATCCGATGTAAATAATTCCTCCTAACATAAACATCGATCCTAAAATCGTATATAAGAAGAATGTCATATTTGCGCGAATTTTGTCTTTTCCAATTCCAAATAATCCGATTAAGAAATAAACTGGAATTAAGACAACTTCCCAGAAGAAATAGAATAAAATTAAATCTTCTGCTAAGAAAACTCCGTTTAATCCTGCTAAAGTGATTAACAATAATCCATAGAATGTATTGCTATATTTTTGTTTTGTTGTTGATAAATAAACAAAAAGAGCTAAGTAAGTAAGGTTAGTTAATAGAATCATTAATCCTCCCAAACCTTGAGCATTTAACGCGAAATAAGTTTTAACGCTGTTGAAATTGAACCATTGTGTTTGAAACGTTAACTCGTTGTTTCCACCTTTGCAAGTGATAAACAAGTACAACGCCAACAACGCTCCACCAACGAATGCTCCTAACCATCTTTGTGGTTTTTGACCTTGCATTAATAGCATAAAAACTCCTACTATTAATGGTAAAATGATAAATAAAGATAAAAGCATTACTAACCTATTTTGAAATTAAATACCCCATAAAAAAGATTGCGATACCTGCCACGATTCCTACAACCATTAGCATAATATAGAATCCTACATTTCCGTTTTGTAGCTGACGTACATTTTTTGATGCGCGACCAGAAACAGTTCCAACTCCTAAAACAAAAGCTGCAATTCCTGCTTTTTCTACATATTTTTTCAAGACATCACCCAACTCGAACAATGGTTTTACAATTGCATTGTCATATAACTCGTCGATGTACCATTTGTCTTCAAAGAATTTTGCAATTCCTGTTGCTTCACCATCTACATGGTTTGTGTATTTCTTGATTGCATAATAAATTGCACCAAGTACACAAAGTAATAAAGCTCCCATCATCATCCATTCTGTTGCATGAGAAACATGATGAGCTTCTCCGATTGATACAACTCCACTTAAGAAAGTTTGAAGTTTATGTCCGTCTTGCATAAACAACGCTGGAATTCCGATATAACCTGCAAAAACAGAAAGAACTGCTAAGATGATTAATGGAATTGTCATTGCAGCTGGACTTTCATGCGGATGAGCTTCTTTATCTCTTAAATCTCCTAAGAAAGTCATTGCATATAAACGGAACATATAGAATGCTGTCATCACAGAAACGATAAATCCGATTCCGTAAACAACTGGATTAGAAACAAACATTCCTAATAACATTTCGTCTTTCGAGAAGAAACCTGATAAACCTGGAATACCAGCGATTGCCAAACATCCAATCAAGAAAGTGATATGTGTAATTTTCATGTATTTGCTCAAACCTCCCATTTTGCGCATATCTTGCTCGTGGTGCATTCCGTGAATTACAGAACCTGCCCCTAAGAATAATAATGCTTTGAAAAATGCATGCGTCATTACGTGGAAAACTGCTGCGATATACGCTCCAGATCCAATTGCTGCGAACATTAATCCTAATTGAGAAACTGTAGAATAAGCCAATACTTTTTTGATATCGTTTTGACGCATTGCAATCGTTGCAGTAACAAAAGCTGTTGCAATTCCTACGTACTGAATAACTTGTAATGTGATTGGCGCTGCCGAAAATAATTCGTTGCAACGTGTAATCATAAAGATACCTGCCGTTACCATTGTTGCAGCGTGAATAAGTGCTGAAACTGGCGTTGGTCCTGCCATCGCGTCTGGTAACCAAGTAAATAATGGTAATTGAGCCGATTTACCTGTTGCTGCTAAGAATAACAATAATGTGATTCCTGTTAATACAAAACCTGTAAATGCAGATGGATCAATTGCTAATTGGCTGAATACTTTTACATATTCTAACGTTCCAAATTCTTTGAAAATCCAAAACATTGCCAATAAGAATCCAACATCTCCAATACGGTTCATGATGAAAGCTTTCTTTGCTGCTTTGATATATTCTGGATTTGTAAACCAAAAACCAATTAATAAGAATGAACAAAGTCCAACTCCTTCCCATCCAATAAACATCATTACGAAATTGTTTCCCATCACAAGAATCAACATGAAGAAGATGAATAAATTTAGGTAAGAAAAGAATTTTGCAAATCCTTTGTCTTCGCTCATGTAAGCCGAGCTGTACACGTGAATTAAAAATCCAACTCCTGTAATAATTAACAAGAACAAACTCGTTAATGCATCAATTTGAAATGCAAACGGAACTTGTAAAGTTGGAATATTGATAATATCAAATGCCTTAAAAATTAATGGTTGTGCATCTGCTCCTGATGGAACTGACATAAAAACCATGATTGATAAAATGAAACTTGCTAAAACTGCTCCACTTCCGATGAAAGTAACTAAGCTTTTTGAAAGTACATTTCGTCCTAAACCGTTAATCAAAAATCCTATGAATGGAATCAAAGGAATTAACCATATATACTGCTCCATTCTTAACCTTTTAAACGATTTAACACATTAATATCTACCGAGTATACTTTGCGGAACAATAAAATTATCACTGATAATCCTACAGCAACCTCAGCCGCGGCTACAACCATAATAAAGAATACTAAAAGTTGTGCATCTGTTCCTTTTTCTAATGCTGGATTTGCATGATAGTGCATTTTTGAGAACGCTACTAACAACAAATTCACAGAATTTAACATCAATTCTATACACATAAAAATGACAATTGCGTTACGACGTAGCATAACACCTGCCATTCCTATTCCGAATAGGATTAATGATAAAGTAATATAATAACTGATTGGTAACATCTTTTACTTTTTATATTTAATCCAATAATTCTTCGTCCTTTTTCGATAACATCACCGCTCCAATCATTGCAGAAATAAACAAAATACTGCTCAACTCGAATGGTAAAACATATTCTGAATATAACAATGATCCTAAGTTGTGAATCAATCCTAAATCACCTGTTCCCATTTCTACAGCTGTGTTTGCAGAAGCTTGATTTTGTGAGAAAATACCAATTGTCAAGGCAACAAATAACAAAGAGATTAAACTCGCTGCTAATATTTTTGCTGGTCGACCAAATGATTTCTTTTCACTATTCAAGTTCATCAACATCACCACGAATAAGAACAATACCATAATTGCTCCGGCATAGACAATGACATTTACAATTGCCAAAAACTGTGCGTTTAGCAATACATAATGTCCGCTGATGCAGAAGAATGTTACGATTAAATATAAAATGGAATGTACAGGATTTTTACTGAACACCATTAGTAGCGCACTTAACACCGTTAAGCTCGACAAAACATAGAATAAAATGATAGGTAATTCCATTAATTTGTAGCTTTTTTCGGGATTAATAAATCTTCTTTCGAATAGATAAAGTTTTGACGTTTGAAACTTGCTGGTGGAACTGTTTGCGATAAATAAACAGCATCTTTTGGACAAGCTTCTTCACAGAATCCACAGAAAATACAACGTAACATGTTAATTTCATATTTCGCTGCATATTTTTCTTCGCGGTAAAGATTTTCTTCACCAGGAAGTCTTTCTGCTGCTTCCATTGTAATCGCTTCTGCTGGACAAGCCAAAGCACAAAGTCCACAAGCCGTACAATTTTCGCGATCTTCTTCATCTCTATTCAAAACGTGTAATCCTCTAAATACAGGACTAAACGGTCTTTGTTTTTCTGGATAACTAATTGTTGCTTTCTTCGAAAAGAAGTGCTTCAATGTAATCATCAACCCTTTTGCGATAGAAATCAAATAGATACTTTCCCAAAAAGTAAGGGGTTTACGTTCTACTTGTTTTACTCTATTTGTAATTGGTTTCATACTTTTAATGATTTTGATGATTCTACTTGTTTAATAATAAAATCACTAAGCCTGTAATTAACATATTGATTAATGCTAAAGGCAATAATTTTTTCCAACCTAAATCCATTAATTGGTCATATCTGAAACGAGGAATCGTCCAACGCACCCACATATAGAAGAAGATGAAGAAACAAGCTTTACCGAATAATGAAAGGAAATTAAGAATTGCCGTTCCATTCACTCCGATAGAGTTTACTAATGTTGCATCGTCTACAAATGGGATATCGTATCCACCAAAATATAAGGTAGAAATTACTACAGAACTGATAAACATGTTGATGTATTCTGCGAATAAGAAGAATCCCATCTTCATCGAAGAATATTCTGAGTGATAACCTCCAATTAACTCATTTTCTGCTTCTGGTAAATCGAACGGAGTACGGTTAGTTTCTGCGAACGAACAAACCAAGAAAATAATAAATCCTAATGGTTGTAATAAGATAAACCACGCATGCTCTTGTTGATAATGTACAATATCACTCAATTTTAAAGAACCTGTCATCATCAAAATTGTGATTAACACTATTCCCATCGGTAATTCGTACGAAATAATCTGCGAAGCTGCACGCAAACCTCCCATTAAAGAGTATTTGTTGTTCGATGCCCAAGCACCAATCATAATTCCATAAACACCTAAACTTAATACACCTAAAATGTATAAAAATCCGATGTTAACATCTGCAATTTGAGGAACAACTACACGATCTCCAATCTCGAAAGCTGTCGACCATGGAATAACTGCACCTGTCATACAAGCTACAATCATTGCCAAAGATGGACCTAAGATGAATAAAAATTTATTCGAATCTTTTGGTGTAATTTCCTCTTTCGAGAATAATTTTAAACCATCGGCAAGCGGTTGTAATAAACCAAAAATACCTGCACGGTTTGGTCCGATACGATCTTGTAAGAATGCTGCAACTTTACGCTCAGCCCAAGTAGAGTACATGGCAACAACTAATGCAAAACCAATCATTACGCCTACTAAAGCTAACTTTTCTAATGCATCAGCAATAAATTCTTCTGTCATTTTGTTAATTTTATTTACGAATGATTAATCTTTAAAATCTTTACTTGTTGCTGGTCCATCAATTTTAGATAAATCACGATTTGGTTCATTTACTTCTGAAACCGAGTGAATATCTAATAAAATCTTTGGATCGCGTTTGATTACTTTCGGAAGTGTTTCTTTTGGCTCCACTTTATTCTCAAAGTAATGACCTTGACGAACAACAGAATCTTTAGAAATTTCTGATGGTTTTTCTAACGTCCAATCGTTGATATCTTTTTTATCGAAACGACATGTGTTACAAATCCAATCTTTTACTTCGTTAAATTCATCTTTGCGAGCTGTTACACGGAAAACTTCGTTTCCACGGAACCACACTTGTGCTTTACCAGAACAAGTCGGACAATCGCGATGTGCATCAACTGGTTTCAAGAACCAAACACGATTTTTGAAACGGAACGTTTTATCTGTTAGAGCTCCAACTGGACAAACATCAATAATATTTCCGATGAATTCGTTATCTAAACTTTTGTTGATATGAGTTGAAATTTCTGCGTGATCTCCACGATTCATTACACCATGCTCACGACAACCTGTGATTTGATCCGCAGTTTTTACACAACGATAACATAAAATGCATCGGTTCATGTTCAACTGAATATTTGGACCTAAATCTTCTTTTGGGAATGTACGACGATCAAATTCGTAACGTGTTGCTTCTGCTCCGTGCTCGTAACTTAAATCTTGTAATTTACATTCTCCTGCTTGATCACATACTGGACAATCTAAAGGATGGTTGATTAATAATAATTCAACAATACCTTTACGTGCCTCAACTGTACGCTCAGACGTTTTATTGCCTACAACCATTCCGTCCATAACTGTTGTACGACAAGACGGAACCAATTTTGGCATTGGACGAGGATCTGCTTCACTTCCTTTTGATACTTCTACCAAACATGTTCTACAGTTTCCTCCTGTATTTTCTAATTTACCGTAGTAACACATCGCTGGAGGTGCTACTTCTTTACCAACCATACGAGCGGCTTGAAGGATCGTTGTTCCCGCAGGTACTTCAATCGTTTCGTTATCGATGGTAACTTTAAATAATGGTGTTTCTTCTGCCATCTTCGTATTAATTTGCGGTTTCTTTAATTTCGATTGGATCAGCATAATGTGCTAAACCAAAATTACGCATCAAACATTCTTCCGGATTATTAATATGCCATTCAAACTCATCACGGAAGTGACGAATTGCCGCTGCTACTGGCCAAGCCGCTGCATCTCCTAATGGACAAATTGTATTTCCTTCGATTTTACGTTGAACATCCCATAACAATTCGATGTCAGACATTTTTCCTTTTCCTTCATCGATTCGTTTCAAGATTTTTTCCATCCAACCTGTTCCTTCACGACAAGGTGAACATTGTCCACACGATTCGTGACGATAGAAACGAGCTAATGTATACGTGTGGTAAACAACATCTTGATCTTCATCTAAAACAATAAATCCTCCGGAACCCATCATTGTTCCTGTTTGGAAACCTCCTTCTGATAAACTTTCGTAATTCATGTAACGAGGTTTACCTTCTGCAGTTTTTAACAATAAGTTTGCTGGAACAATTGGCACAGAACTTCCTCCAGGAATACATGCTTTAAGGCGTTTTCCATTTGGAATACCTCCACAATATTCGTCTGAATAAATAAATTCTTCAACCGTAATTGTCATATCAATTTCATAAACGCCTGGTTTATTAATATTACCACAAGCTGAAATTAATTTTGTTCCTGTTGAACGTCCAACTCCAATTTTAGAATATGCTTCTCCTCCAATCTCAATAATTGGAACAATAGCTGCAATTGTTTCTACATTGTTTACAACCGTTGGTCTTCCCCATAAACCTTTAACAGCTGGGAAAGGTGGTTTTAGACGTGGATTTCCACGTTTACCCTCTAACGATTCTAACAATGCCGTTTCCTCTCCACAGATATAAGCTCCACCTCCACGTTGAACATAAATTTCGCAATCGAAACCTGTTCCTTGAATGTTTTTACCTAACCAACCTGCAGCTTTTGCTTCGTCGATTGCTTCTTCTAAAATTTCTGCAACCCACGCATATTCTCCACGGATATAAATAAATGATGTATTAGATCCTAAACAGAATGATGAAATCAAAACTCCTTCAATTAATAAATGAGGAATATATTCCATCAAGAAACGGTCTTTGAACGTTCCTGGTTCAGATTCATCTGCATTTACCACTAAGTGCCTTGGAACACCTTCTGGCTTTGCCAAAAAGCTCCATTTCATTCCAGTTGGGAAACCTGCTCCACCACGACCTCTTAAACCAGAAGTTTTTACTTCTTCTAAGATTTCATCAGTTGTCATTTTAAATGCTTTTTCAGCATTTGCATAACCACCGTTTTCGCGGTAAGCTTGATACTGACGAATTCCTGGAACATCAATATTTTTTAACAGTAATTTTTGTCCCATTATGCTAATTTTTTCAATTCCTCGATTAATTCGTCTACTTTCTCGATCGTTAAATTCTCACGATACGTTTTTCCTAACTGTAGCATTGGCGCGTAACCACATGCTCCTAAACATTCGGCTGGTTTTAATGTAAATAAACCATCTGCCGAAGTTCCACCAGCTTCAATATTTAATTTTGTTTTGATGTGTTCAATAATTTTGTCTGAACCTCTTAACATACAAGGTCCTGTTTGACAAACTTCTAACACAAATTTCCCTACAGGATTTAAGTTAAACATCGAATAAAATGAAGCTACTTCGTAAACTTCTACTGGTAAAATTTCTAATACTTCTGCAACATAATCTAAATGAGGAGTGTCTAACCAACCACCAAACTCAGCTTGTGCGACATGAAGTAAAGGAATCAATGCACTTTGTTTTTTATCCGATGGATAACGTGCAATGATTTTATCTACTTTTTGTTGTGTTTCTTCTGAAAATTGAATTGCCATTTTTAATAATTTTTATTAAGCATCTAATTCTCCAGCAATCAAATTCAAACTACTCATTGTGATAATGGCATCTGAAATCATTGATCCTTCAATCAATTCTGGATAAGCTTGATAATAAATGAAACAAGGTCTACGGAAATGTAAACGGTATGGCGAACGTCCACCATCAGAAACGAAATAATAACCCAACTCACCATTTGCAGCTTCGATTGAATTATAAATTTCTCCTTTTGGCATATCTACCTCTCCCATAATAATTTTGAAGTGATAGATTAACGCTTCCATTTTTGTGTAAACATCTTTCTTTAGTGGTAAATAAAAGTCTGGAGCATCAGCATGATATTGCGTTGCTTCTTCTCCTTCTAATGCATCAATTTTTGCAATTGCTTGTTTAATGATACTTAAACTTTGCCACATTTCTTGACCACGAACTAAGAATCTATCGTAACAATCTCCCGTTGTACCAACTGGAATATCGAATTCGAATTCTTCGTAACGAGAATATGGTTTCGCTACACGAACATCATAATCTACACCAGCCGCACGTAAATTTGGTCCTGTGAAACCATAATTTAATGCACGTTCAGCCGAAATTCCTCCTACTCCTTGCGTACGATCCATAAAAATACGGTTACGTAAAAATAAGTTTTCAAACTCTGTTAAGACATCTGGAAACTCTCTCACGAAACGATGGATTTTTGTCCAAGCAACTTCAGAAAAATCACGTTCGAAACCACCGATACGACCAATATTTGTTGTTAAACGAGAACCACAAATTTCTTCGTAAATCTCATAAATCAACTCGCGGTATTTCATCATATAAAGGAATCCTGTAAATGCTCCTGTATCAACACCCATAATCGAGTTACATACAATATGATCTGCCATACGAGCCAATTCCATAATGATAACACGCAAATAAGAAACACGTTTTGGAACTTCAATTCCAACGAATTTCTCAACTGTCATGTGCCAACCTAAGTTATTTAACGGCGCCGAACAATAGTTCAATCGGTCTGTTAAAGGTGTAATTTGGTACAAAGGTTTGCGTTCAGCAATTTTCTCAAAAGCACGGTGAATATACCCAACTGTAGGAACCGCAGATTTGATGATTTCACCATCAATCTCTAAAATATTTTGAAATACCCCATGTGTTGCAGGATGCGTAGGTCCTAAGTTTAAGGTAATTGTGCTTTTTTCTAACGAACCATCTGGAAGATCAAGATGCTTTAATTTTTTAGTTTTCTCTTTTCCCATGGTTAATTTGCTTTTACATTAAAACCTCCGTAATTAAAATCTCCACCACGACCAAACATATCGTCGTCTTTGTCTTTACGTGTTTGATCCTCTAATGGGAACTCTTTGCGTAACGGATGATAATCCATTTCTGGAACATTCATGACACGAATTAAATTTGGATGTCCTACAAAATCAACTCCATAGAAATCATACGCCTCGCGCTCTAACCAGTTAGCTGTTTCGAATAATTTAGTTGCGGTAAAAATCGAAGGTTTTTCGATTGGTAAAGCAAATTTTAATCGAACCTCAACTCCTTCATATAGATTATAAACTAAATAGGTTACAACCAATTCTTCTCCAACATTATTAGGATAATGAATAGCAGTTAAATCCTTCAAAAATTTGAAAGATAATTGCTCATCATCATATAAATATTGTAAAATCTTTAGATTGAAATCTTTGTTAGCGTATAAAGTCAATACACCGAAATGCTCTTCGTATCCGTATATATTTTCTTGAAACTTCTGAACCAAACGGTCTTTTATAAATGAATTGTCCATTATTTCAACTTATTTAATTCCATAACTTGCTAAAAGTTGTTGATATTCTTCGCTACTTCTGCGACGAACACTTTCGCTCTCTACCAACTCCTGAATACGCATTACACCATCGATAATTGCTTCTGGACGAGGCGGACAACCTGGCACATATACGTCTACTGGAATTACTTCATCAATTCCTTGTAAGACCGAATATGTATCAAAAATTCCTCCCGAACTTGCACAAGCGCCAACAGCAATCACCCAACGAGGTTCTGCCATTTGGATGTAAACTTGCTTCAGAACTGGTGCCATTTTTTTAGAAATTGTACCCATTACCATCAACAAATCGCACTGACGAGGCGTAAAAGCCAAACGCTCAGATCCAAAACGTGCCAAATCGTATGTCGAACCCATAGTCGCCATAAACTCGATTCCGCAACAACTTGTCGCAAATGGTAAAGGCCAAATAGAGTTTTTACGCGCTAATCCAACTACTTTTGATAGTTGCATCGCCATAAAACCTTCACCTTCAAAACCTCCTGGAGACTCTACAATCTTCACATTGGTATTGTGTGTTACTGGTCTTTTATTATGAATCATTATACTATTATTTTAGAATTTTAATCGCTCTATTTTTCCCAATTAAGAGCTCCTTTTTTGCGTACATACAAGTACATCACAAAGAATAATCCAACGAATGTTACAACTGCTGCAAAACCTTCCCAACCTAACTCTTTAAAATTCGCTGCATATGGGTAAAAGAAGATTACCTCTACGTCGAATAACACGAATAAAATGGCTACTAAGAAGTATTTAATTGCAAATGGCTGTCTTGCATTTCCAACTTTCTCAATCCCAGACTCGAAATTCTCTAATTTTTCGTCTGTTTTTCTGGACGGTCCAAGCAAATGTGTCGCAACGATAGTACCCGCTACAAACGCAAAAGCAACCACAAAAAGAATGAGAATAGGAATATAACTTGATGCTGTTTCCATAACTACTTTACTATTTTTCCAACTAATATTTTATCGATAAAAATAATAATAAAATATTATATTATTTATGTAAATTAGTTTTCAGCGAGTTATAGTTCTTTATATGATAAATTATATATTATTTATCTATATCGGAAGTTTGATGATTGAATAAAAAAAGGAGAACTAACAACTTGGTCAATTCTCCCTATGTATTTTATTAGATTACTAATTAAAACTTAAAAAAGTTAATGAATTAATAAATTTTGTAGATTTTGCAGTGCTTCATGCACAGTTTTAATATGTTCAAATCGTACTAACAATGTTGGATACTCTTCTCCTTTTTTGGGTGATTTTTCCTTAAAATTGATGTTTTTAGGGTTATTTTGAACGTAATTTAAAATTAATCTAAATTCATCTGACTGATAAAATTCGCTTTGTGGTTTATTAATAAAATAAGCCAATAAAACACCATTTTTCATCACCAAACGTTCGAAACCTAATTTTTTACTGATCCATTTCAGTTGAATTGATTCCAATAAATTTTCGGCTTCAATTGGTAATTTTCCAAAGCGGTCAATCAAATTATTTTTAAACGTTTGTAAATCTGTTTCAGTTTCGACATCAGCTAATTCTTTGTACAACAATAAACGTTCTTCCGAACTTTCAATGTATTCGTCGGGGAACATAATTTGTAAATCCGAATCAATTTGCACATCCGATACATACGATTTTACTTCTTCCGATTTTTGATCTTCGAACAAATCTTTGAAATCTGTTTCTTTCAATTCTTCAATCGCTTCATTCAAGATTTTTTGATACGTTTCGAAACCGATATCCATCATAAATCCTGTTTGTTCAGCACCTAAAAGATTTCCAGCTCCACGAATTTCTAAATCTTTCATCGCAATATTGAATCCTGATCCTAAATCAGAAAACTGCTCAATTGCTTGCAAACGTTTACGCGCTTCGTCCGTTAAAACCGAAAGTGGTGGCGCAACCAAATAACAAAACGCTTTGCGGTTACTACGACCAACACGTCCACGCATTTGATGCAAATCTGCCAAACCGAAATTCTGCGCATCATTAATTAAAATCGTATTCGCATTCGGAACATCTAAACCAGATTCGATAATAGTTGTTGACACAAAAACATCATATCGACCATCAATAAAATCGAGTAAAACGGCTTCTAATTCTTTCCCATCCATTTGTCCATGACCAATCGCCACACGCGCATCAGGAACTAATCGTTGTACCATTCCAGCAATATCTTTTAACGATTGCACACGATTGTGAATGATATAAACTTGTCCACCACGTTGCATTTCATACATAATCGCATCACGGAAAATCTCTTCATTAAAACCAACCAATTGCGTATCGACAGGTTGTCTATTTGGTGGAGGAGTTTTGATAACCGATAAATCACGCGCAGCCATCAACGAGAATTGAAGTGTACGCGGAATTGGCGTCGCAGTCAAGGTTAATGTATCAATATTTTCGCGAAGTGTTTTCAATTTATCTTTTACACCAACACCAAATTTGTGTTCCTCATCCACAATTAATAATCCCAAATCTTTGTATTCAATTTTTGGATTAACCAATTGATGCGTTCCTATCACAATATCAACTTGACCAGATTTTAAACCATCTAAAACAGCTTTTTTCTTTGCTCCTGTTACAAATCGATTGAGATAAGCAACTTTCACAGGCAAATCTCGTAAACGCTCTGAAAATGTCTTGAAATGTTGAAAAGCTAAAATCGTTGTTGGCACTAAAACAGCAACTTGTTTTCCATCAACAGCTGCTTTCATCGCCGCACGAATCGCAACCTCTGTTTTCCCGAAACCAACATCTCCACAAACCAAACGATCCATTGGGCGTTCAGATTCCATATCCGTTTTTACATCTTGCGTCGCTTTGTACTGATCGGGCGTATCTTCATAAATAAAAGATGCTTCCAACTCATTTTGCAAATACGTATCAGGCGAATACGCAAAACCTTTTCTGGCACGGCGTTTCGCATATAATTTAATCAAATCGAAAGCAATTTCTTTTACTTTAGCTTTGGTTTTATTCTTTAAATTTTTCCAAGCTGGAGATCCAAGTTTTGAAATTTTTGGCTCAGCGCCATCTTTTCCTCTAAACTTTGCAATTTTATGCAACGAATGAATATTAACATACAGAATATCATTATTTTGATAAATCAATTTGATTGATTCTTGCGTTACGCCATTATTATTCAATCGTACCAAACCTGCAAATTTTCCGATCCCATAATCTATATGCGTCACAAAATCTCCAACTTGCAACGAATTGATTTCCTTTAGCGTAATCGCTTCTTTTTTGGAAAATGAATTTCGAAGATTGAATTTATGATATCGACCAAAAATCTGGTGATCCGTATAACACGTTAATTTGATTTCTTCGTCAATAAAACCTTGATAAATAGATCCCAAAACGGGAATATATGAAACTTCTTTTCCGATATCATCAAAAATTTCTTCGAAACGTTTGATTTGATTTTCATTGGAACAAATCAGTGCATTTTTGAAACCTTCGGCTTTATGCTCATTCAAATCATCAATTAATAACTCGAATTGCTTATTAAAACTTGGTTGAGGTTTGAATGGTGATTCTATTTCTTCAACTGTTTCAAAATAAGATTTCATGGAACATTCAATAACTCCATAAGATGAAATTTGTTGAAGAAATGCATTCTCATTCAAAAATAAATGATTCGGTTCTGCTTGTTTAATTTCTCCTTTCAATTCTGAAAAAGCAACTTCCGCTTGTTCAAAATTCTTGGTGATTTGTTTCGCTAAAACAGAAATATTTTTCGCGATAACTAAACTATCTTTCGAAATATATTCTAAGAAACTTTCTCGTTTTTCGTTAATCGATTTACTCTCAAGATTTGGAATAATCGTAATTTCTTTTGTCGTTGCAATGGACAATTGATTCTCGATATCAAACGTTCTGATGGTTTCCACCTCATCACCAAACAACGAAATTCGATAAGGATGCTCATTCGAAAACGAAAAAACATCTATAATTCCACCACGAATCGAGAATTCTCCCGGTTCAGAAACAAAATCAACACGATGAAAATTATAAGAAGATAAAACCTCCGTTAAGAAATCAATTCCTAAATCATTTCCAACCTTCACTTTAAGTGTATTCGTAGAAAGCGCTTTTTTTGTCACTACTTTTTCAGACAAGGCTTCCGCATATGTCACCACAATTTTTGGGCGTTTCGAATGCGATAATACATTTAAAACCTCTGTTCTAATAACAACATTTGCATTATTTACTTCCTCAATTTCGTAAGGACGCTTATAAGAAGACGGAAAAAATAGAATTTGTTCTTTATCAAACAAAGTTTCCAAATCATTTAACACATAAGCCGCTTCTTCTTTATCATCAAAAATTAGAATCGTAGGACGCGCAACACGATCATATAAATGACCAGTTATAATGCTCAATCCTGAACCTAAAAAACCTTTGATATTGACTTTATGCTGTGGATTATTTTTAAAATTGACAATAAGCTTCTGTACGAAATCTGAAGAATCGTATAAGCTAAAAACGTTGTGAATAGTTTTCTGTTCCAAAGTTTTGCAAATATAAAATTTTATAAACTTATTTTTAAACAATCTTTAAAAAAAGCAATGTTAAAATGCGAATTTTCAATTAATGAAAATTTTTCGGAAAATTTATAAAAAAAGTTGAGCTAAGTTAAAAAAATTAATCCTAGCTTTGGCTTATCAAAAAAAGAAAATGAAATTAGTTCACAACATTATCAACTTGATTATTTTAGTCATTCTTATCCCAGGGAGTGGTAATTAGTTGTGTACGTACAAAATAACAATTAAAGCCACTTCTTAACGAGGTGGCTTTTTTTATGGAGAAAAATTAATTAAACAATATTATGCAAAACAATTTCGTCATTATTATCATTATTATTTTAGTCTTGGTCTTACGATTAGGAAAGGTGGTTTTATGACAAATTTTTTGAACGATTTTTTATGAGCCACCTTTATTCAGGGTGGCTTTTTTTTATGTTTTTAATACAAACAATGTCAAATAAATAGTGATGAAAAACAACAACAAAGCACTAAACAAACATAGTCGAACCGTTACGCAAGATGACACTTTACCCGCGTCACAAGCGATGTTACATGGGATTGGCTTAACAAACGAAGACCTTAAAAAACCATTAATCGGAATTGCAAGCATGGGGTACGATGGAAATACTTGCAATATGCACCTAAATCAATTTGCACAGTTGGTACAAGATGGAATGAAAGCCGAAAACCTAATCGGATTGAAGTTCAACACTATCGGAATTAGCGATGGAATTACCAACGGAACTTCAGGAATGCGCTACTCTTTAGTAAGTAGAGAAATCATTGCAGATTCTATCGAAACTGTTTGTGCAGGACACTTTTACGATGGCGTAATTACTATTCCTGGTTGTGATAAAAACATGCCAGGATCGATTATGGCAATGGGACGTTTAAACCGTCCTTCGATCATGATTTATGGTGGAACAATTGCTCCGGGACATTACAAAGAAGAGGAATTAAACATTGTTTCTGCTTTCGAAGCATTAGGAAAAAAATTAAACGGAAATCTTGATGACAAAGATTTTTGTGGAATCATTCAGAATGCTTGTCCTGGTCCAGGTGCTTGTGGCGGAATGTATACAGCAAACACAATGGCAGCGGCGATTGAAGCAATGGGAATGAGTTTACCTTATTCTTCGTCTTACCCTGCTCTTAGTCAAGAAAAGAAAAACGAATGTACAACTGCGGCACATTATCTAAGAATTTTATTAGAAAAAGATATTAAACCAAGTGATATCATCACGAAGAATTCTTTAGAAAATGCAATCAAAACAATTGTTGTTTTAGGCGGAAGCACAAATGCTGTTTTGCACTTATTAGCAATTGCAGCGACTATGAATATCAAATTATCATTAGACGATATACAAGCAATTAACGATAAAACATCAGTAATAGCAGACTTAAAACCTAGTGGAAAATACTTGATGGAACATTTGAGTAAAGTTGGTGGAGTTCCTGCTGTTTTAAAGTATATGTTACAAGAAGATTTAATCGATGGAAGTTGTTTAACGGTTACTGGAAAAACATTAGCCGAAAATTTAGCATCGGTTCCTGATTTAGATTTCTCTAAACAAAATATTATTCGTCCATTATCTAATCCCATAAAAGAAACTGGACACTTACAAATGCTTTACGGAAACCTTGCTCCTGGCGGATCGGTATCTAAAATATCTGGAAAAGAAGGTTTTTATTTTAAAGGAAAAGCACAAGTTTTTAATAGCGAAGTTGAAGTTTTAAAAGCAATCGAAGATTTACAAATCAAAGCTGGAAGCGTTATCGTCATCCGAAACGAAGGTCCGAAAGGTGGTCCTGGAATGCCAGAAATGTTGAAACCAACATCTGCCATTATTGGAGCTGGATTAGGAGATAAAGTCGCTTTGATTACAGACGGACGATTTAGTGGCGGAACGCACGGATTTGTCGTCGGTCACATAACACCAGAAGCTTTTGAAGGAGGTCCAATCGCATTAGTCGAGAATAATGATCTCATCGAAATTGACATCAACAAAAATGAATTAAACCTTTTGATTGATGAAAAAACATTAGAAAATCGAAAAAATAACTGGAAACAACCCGCATTAAAAGTAAAAAATGGAGTCTTATACAAATACGCAAAGCAAGTCGGAAACGCTTCAGAAGGATGTCTTACTGACCAATAAACCAACTCAAATTTCAGGTTCACAAGCGATTATTAACGCTTTATTGTCCGAAGGAGTTACAACAGTCTTTGGCTATCCTGGTGGCGCAATTATGCCTATATATGATGCTTTGTATGATTACAAAGATAAATTAGAACACATTTTAGTTCGTCATGAACAAGGAGGCATTCACGCTGCGCAAGGTTATGCAAGAACTTCAGGAAAAGTAGGTGTAGCTTTTGCCACGAGTGGTCCAGGCGCAACGAATTTAGTCACTGGAATTGCAGATGCCATGATTGATAGCAATCCTATTGTATGTATCACAGGACAAGTTTTCGCTTCTCTTTTAGGAACCGATGCTTTTCAAGAAACTGATGTTATCAACATCACTAATCCTATTACGAAGTGGAATTATCAAATTACTGATGCGGAAGAAATCAATGATGTATTAGCAAAAGCTTTTCATATCGCACGCTCTGGAAGACCAGGACCTGTGTTGATTGACATTACAAAAAATGCTCAAATACAACTTATCGAAAAGAAAAAGTATGAGAAATGTACTCATGTTCGCAGCTATAGACCAGAACCAGAAATAAGAACAGAATATGTAAAAGCTGCTGCTGAACTTATTAATCAAGCAAAAAAACCATTTGCGATTATTGGTCAAGGAATACTGCTTGGAAAAGCAGAACAAGAATTAAAAGATTTCTTAGAAAAATCAGGAATTCCAGTCGCAACAACTTTAATGGGATTAAGTTCCTTAGATACAGATCATCCACAATATGTTGGTTTATTAGGAATGCATGGAAATTATGCGCCGAATGTCAAAACAAATGATTGCGATGTATTAATTGCTATTGGGATGAGGTTTGATGATCGCGTAACTGGGCGTTTAGACAAATATGCAAAACAAGCGAAAGTGATTCATCTTGATATTGATCCTGCAGAAATTGGTAAAAATGTAAAAGTTGCTGTACCGGTTTGGGGTGATTGCAAGAAAACACTTCCGTTATTAACAAATTTAATTGATCCTAATAACCACTCAGAATGGTTAAAAGAATTTAGAGATCTCGAAAAAGAAGAACGCACAGAAGTTATTGATAAAGAATTTCATCCAACAACTGATGTGATGTCTATGGCTGAGGTTATCAATACCTTAAATGAGTTAACAAACGGAGAAGCAGTTATTGTGACAGACGTTGGGCAACATCAAATGGCAGCTTGCCGTTACGCAAAATTCAAAGATTCTAAACTTTTAGTTACATCTGGAGGATTAGGAACAATGGGATTTGGCTTACCTGCTGCAATTGGAGCATGGTACGGAGCACCAGAAAAAGATATTGTCTTGGTTTGTGGAGATGGAGGTTTCCAAATGACGTTACAAGAAATGGGAACGATTATGCAATTCGGAGCTAAAGTAAAAATGTTAATCCTAAACAATAGCTTCCTTGGAATGGTACGTCAATGGCAAGAATTATTCAACGATAAACGCTATTCTTTCGTAGATATTACAAGTCCAGATTTTGTAGCGCTTGTAAAAGCATATCAAATAGAAGGTCAAAAAATTGAGGCGAGAAATGACTTGAAAAATGCATTAAAAGAAATGTTAGAACATGATGGTTCTTACCTTTTAGAAGTAGTTGTAGGAAAAGAAAATAATGTTTTTCCTATGGTAGAGCAAGGTACAAGTGTTTCTGAAATTAGATTAAAATAAATGATTATGGACTCAAAACGAGAATATACAATTACGCTATATACAGAAAATTCCATAGGAATTTTGGGAAGAGTTGCAGGAATTTTTACTCGAAGAAAAATTAATATTGAAAGTTTAAGCACTTCTCCATCAGAAATAGAAAATGTACACCGATTTACCATTGTGATTGAAGAATCTGAAGAAGTTGTTCGAAAACTTTGCATGCAAATCGAGAAACAAATCGATGTTCTTAAAGCTTATTTCAATAATAATGATGAATTAATTTGGCAAGAACAAGCTTTATACAAAGTGCCAACGAATATTATTGCAGAAAAGGCATATGTAGAACGTTTACTGCGTCAATATGGTGCAAATACAGTCGTTATCCGCAATGATTATACAGTTTTTGAAACAGCTGGTCATCGTGAAGAAATTGATAATCTGACACAAGAATTGACGAAATATGGCTTAATAGAATTTGTTCGAGGAGCAAGAATAGCAATTATCAAAGCAAGTGCCGGTTTTCATGAAAAATTATTACAATTCGAGAAAGACGAGCCATCAAAAGAAGTAATCGAAAATGAATTCCTAAACGAAGGAAACTCAGTTTTCACAATGTAAAGACAAACAATTCATCAAATAATTTTATTAAAAAACACAAAAATGACTAATTACTTTAATTCTCTATCATTAAGAGATCAATTATATCAACTAGGACAAGCAGAATTTCTAAATAACTCTGAATTCACAAAAGGTACAGAAGCTTTAAAAGGCAAAAAAATTGTAATTGTAGGTTGCGGTGCTCAAGGTTTAAACCAAGGATTAAACTTACGCGATAGTGGTTTAGATGTTTCGTACGCGTTACGCAAAGAGGCTATTGAACAACAAAGAGATTCTTGGAAAAATGCAACAAGTCATAATTTTACAGTTGGTACTTTCGAAGAATTAATCCCAAATGCTGATATTGTGGCGAATTTAACGCCAGACAAACAACACACGCAAGTAGTTAATACTATTCAACCTCTTATAAAAGAAAGCGCTACACTTTTATATTCTCATGGATTCAATATCGTAGAAGAAGGTATGCAAATTCGTAAAGATATCACGGTGATAATGGTTGCTCCAAAATGTCCAGGTTCGGAAGTTCGTGCAGAATATTTAAGAGGATTCGGAGTTCCAACATTAATTGCCGTTCACCCAGAAAATGATCCCGAAGGAAAAGGTTTTGATCAAGCAAAAGCATATTGTGCAGGAACTGGTGGTCACAGAGCAGGCGTTTTAAAATCGTCATTTGTTGCAGAAGTAAAATCAGATTTAATGGGAGAACAAACCATTTTATGTGGTCTTTTACAAACAGGTTCTATTCTTTCTTTCGATAAAATGGTTGAAAACGGAATTGATGCTGGTTACGCTTCAAAATTAGTTCAATATGGAGTTGAAGTAATTACAGAAGCCTTAAAACATGGTGGAGTTAGCGGTATGATGGATAGATTAAGCAATCCTGCTAAAGTAAAAGCTTTTGAATTATCAGAAGAATTAAAAGAAATTATGCGTCCATTGTTCCAAAAACATCAAGACGATATTATTTCGGGTGAATTTAGTAAAACAATGATGGAAGATTGGGCGAATGATGATAAAAACTTATTAAAATGGAGAGCTGAAACTGAAGAAACTGCTTTTGAAAAAACACCAGCTGGAGATACAAATATTACTGAACAAGAATATTTTGACAATTACACCTTAATGGTTGCTTTTGTTCGTGCTGGAGTTGAATTAGCTTTCGAAACTATGGTGGAAGCAGGTATTAAACCTGAATCTGCTTACTACGAATCATTACACGAAACACCATTGATTGCAAATACAATTGCTCGTAAAAAATTATTCGAAATGAATCGTGTAATTTCTGATACAGCAGAATATGGTTGTTATCTTTTCGATCAGGCTTGTAAACCTTTGTTAAAAGATTTTATGACAAAAGTAAACGTAGACGTTGTCGGAAAAAATTACAACGAAGGAAAAGACAATGCTGTTGACAATGCGACATTGGTACACATAAATGATGTTTTACGTAATCATCCTGTCGAAACTGTGGGAAAAAAACTTCGTAAAGCAATGACTGCTATGAAAACCATAAAAACGGCATAATCAAATATTAAAATAACTAAGAAAATAGTGAATTATGACAAAGGGACTTAGAAGTGAGAAAACTGAGACCTTAGGCGTTTCGCTTGACGAAGTAAACTTAGCACAAATGAATTTGAAAGGAGTTGCCAAAAACACTCCTTTCGATTTCAATGAAAATTTAAGTCGTCAATTTGATGCGAATGTCTATCTAAAACGAGAAGATTTACAAGTCGTCCGTTCATACAAATTACGTGGTGCTTATAATAAAATCGTTCAGTTATCAGAACAAGAAAAAAATAATGGTGTAATCTGCGCAAGTGCAGGAAATCACGCACAAGGTGTGGCGTATTCGTGTCAACAATTAAATATCAAAGGTAAAATTGTGATGCCAACGACGACACCTCAACAAAAAATAAAACAAGTAAAATGGTTTGGGAAAGATCAAATCGAAATCATTTTACATGGTGATACATTTGATGATGCATCGGCTTTTGCACATCAATTATCCCAAGAAGGAAATATTACATTTATTCATCCTTTTGATGACGAAAAAGTAATCGCAGGACAAGGAACTGTTGCTTTAGAAATTTTGAATCAATGCGATCAACCAATCGATTATATTTTCGTTCCAATAGGCGGTGGTGGTTTAGCATCTGGCGTTATTTCTGTGATGAAAACACTTAGTCCAAATACCAAAATTATTGGTGTAGAACCGGGTGGAGCAGCAAGTATGGCAGAAGCTATCAAACAAAAAAAATCTGTTGCATTAGCGAAGATTGATCCTTTTGTAGATGGTGCAGCTGTAAAAAAAGCAGGCGAAAAAACCTATAAAATCTGTGCAGAAGGTTTAGAAACAACTTGTGCAGTTCCAGAAGGAAAAGTTTGTTCGAGCATTTTGCGTTTGTACAATGAAGACGCAATTGTTGTAGAACCAGCAGGTGCTTTGAGTGTTTCGGCTTTAGATTTTTTCAAGGAAGAAATCAAAGGAAAAAATGTGGTTTGTGTGCTTAGCGGAAGCAACAACGACATTACGCGAATGGAAGAAATAAAAGAAAGAAGTTTGCAATACGAAGGTTTAAAACATTATTTCATTATCAATTTTCCTCAACGTGCCGGTGCTTTAAAAGAATTAGTGAACGAAGTTTTGGGTGAAAATGATGACATTACCTATTTTCAATACACACAAAAAAATAACAAAGAAACAGGTCCAGCAGTAGTTGGCATTGAACTAGACAAAAAAGAGGATTTAGATGGTTTAATTTTTAGGTTAGAAAATCATCATTTCGAATATCAATATCTTAACACAGACAACACACTTTTTTCGTTAATGATTGGATAATTTTTCCATCATTAATATACTATTCAAAAAAAGCAAAGCTTCTATTTAGTTAGAAACTTTGCTTTTTAATTTATTAATTATTCAACAACCAATTTTTCAACTCATCAAAATTATTGCTCATTTCAACTTTATTCGATTGTTTCGATTTCAATTCTTCTACTTCTTTTGGATAGACAATTTTATCTTGTATTTCTTTCGGAAAAACTTCAGGAAATTTACACGGATGCGCTGTCGATAAAAACACCACTAACTCTTTTTCATCTTGCTTTTTCGCTTGGTATTCCTTCGCCGCCAACCAGGCAATTGACGTATGAGGACAAGCAATATAATTGTATTCTTGATTAATTTCTACGATTGCATTTATTGTTTCTACATCAGAATAAGCTTTTGAAACCATTTTTGATTTTAATTGCTCCACATCTTGCTCAAAAAATTCCATCACGCGAACCCAATTACTCGGATTTCCAACATCCATTGCATTCGATAACGTTTGTACAGAAGGTTTTGGTTGATAATTTTCGGTTTTTAAAAATGAAGGAACTGTATCATTCGCATTCGTAGCCGCAACAAATTGTTCCACTTCCAATCCAAATTTTGAAGCTAAAATACCTGCCGTAATATTCCCAAAATTTCCACTCGGAACAACAAAAGAAACTTTCTCAAAACCTTTTCTTTTTGCTTGGGCAAATGCCTCGAAATAATAGAAAGATTGCGGAATTAAGCGAGCAATATTAATTGAATTTGCTGAGGTTAAGTTTAGATTTTTCATTAAATCTTTGTCTAAAAAAGCTCGCTTGACCAATGCTTGACAATCATCAAAAGTTCCGTCGATTTCTATGGCACGAATATTTTTTCCATTCGCCGTTAATTGCAATTCTTGTATCAGCGACACTTTTCCTTTTGGATACAAAATCGTTACTCTCGTTCCTTCTACTCCCAGAAAGCCAAGTGCTACAGCGCCTCCTGTATCGCCAGAAGTTGCGACCAAAACATCTAACAATTGATTATCTTTTTTTGAATAATGTGCCATCACGCGACTCATAAATCTTGCTCCAAAATCTTTAAAAGCAAAAGAAGGTCCGTGAAATAATTCCAAAATAGCTAAATCATCTTCTAAAAACACCAAAGGCGCAGGAAAATTAATTACATCATCAATTAAATTATTAATCGTTTCTTCAGAAAAATCATCTTTTAATAAGTGATTTGTCACCTTTTTCGCAATCTCTTGAAATGAATAATTTTCAATAGAATTCAACCAATTTTCATCTAATTTTTCCAACGACAAAGGCATATACAATCCTTTATCTTCTGGCAAAGATTGGAAAACCGCTTGTTTAAAATCGACTCTGTTATTATGATTATTTGTACTATATAATTTCATTTTTAGTGTTTTATGTAAGGTCCTTGTTGATTAATTTTAGAGACAAATGATAAATGTTCAATTTCTTTTATCGTCAAAAAATTATTTAATTTTTGTTCGATATTTTCTGCATCCAATTTACTTTTAGATAACGCCATAACTGTTGGTCCAGAACCAGAAATACCGAATGTTAATGCATTATTTTCGAGCGAAATACTTTTCATTTCATTAAAATACGGAATCAATAAAGAACGATTTGGTTCGACAATATCATCCTGCATCGAACGACCAATTTCTTCGTAATCATTCTCATAAAGCGCCGCAACCAAACTTGCAATATTCCCCCATTGTTTTATTGCTTTACTCAATTGCACTTTATCTTTAATTAATTTGCGCGCATCCTTTGTTGGCACTTCTACTTTTGAGTAAATCAGTGTGACATATAAATTTTCAGGAACAGGTAAAGAACGCACCAAAATCGACTCATAAGAAGGAATCAACGTAATTCCACCAAACAACGATGGCGCAACATTATCCGCATGAGCAGCACCACAAGCCAATCGTTCGCCTTCCATACAATAAGGTAAAAGCTCATTTTTAGAAAGTGGTTTTCCTAATAATTCATTCAATGCAAAAAGTCCAGCAACTGTACTCGCCGCGCTTGAACCTAAACCACTTCCAATTGGCATTTTTTTGTGTAATTCTATCGATAATCCAAAAGAATCTTGTAGACCTAAATCACAAAATAATTTCCATGCCGAATGAGAAACTGTATTTTTCATCGCATCCAAAGGCAATTTCCCCTCGTCACCTGTAATTGTCAGAATTTCGATTCCTAACTTTTCTGTCTTTTTCATGATTACCTCATCACCTGGATAATCCACCGCAAAGCCCAAAATATCATATCCACAGATCATATTGGCAACTGTTGCAGGAGCAAAAACATGTACTTTTTCTAAAAACTTCGCTTGATCAAGCTTATATTTATTTTCGATTATTTGATTCATCTTTTATCGTATTGAACTTATATTAACTAAATCTGCAAAAACGCCAGCTGCCGTAACTTCTGCACCAGCTCCAGGTCCTTTCACAACCAAAGGACGTTCCTTGTAACGCGCTGTTGTAAACGAAATAATATTATCGCTTCCAGACAAAGCATAAAACGGATGTTGATTATCAACCAATTCTAACGAAATTGATATTTTTCCATCTTCTAAAATCCCGATGTAACGAATCACTTTCTGCTCCTCATCTGCTTGATGTTTTATCTTTTCGAAATAATCATTTTCGTTGACTAATTCTTGATAAAAATCTTCTACAGTTGCAGCTTCTAAACAAGATTTAGGCAAAATAGAATCGATTTTTACATCTCCCGCTTCAATTTCGTAACCATTGTCACGAGCAAGAATCAACATTTTTCGCATAAAATCTATTCCACTCAAATCATCGCGAGGATCTGGTTCTGTATAACCTAATTCTTGCGCTTTCTTTACAATTTCGGCAAATGTATTTTCACCTTTAAAATGATTAAATATATACGAAATTGTTCCTGATAAAATTGCTTCAATTTTTAAGATTTGATCTCCACTCATTCTTAAATCTTTCAACACGCTAATAATTGGTAAACCTGCTCCAACATTCGTTTCATAAAGGAAATCAATGCCATATTTTCGAGCAGTTTCTTTCAATTTTTTATACTCTTGATAAGAAGATGAATTCGCAATTTTATTACATGTTACAACCGATATGCTGCTTTCGAAAATTTGTTTGTAATAATTTGGCAAATCAGAACTCGCAGTATTATCAACAAAAACACAATTTGGTAAATTATACTGTTTCATTTTTTGGATAAATTCATTCAAATCAGCTGGAGAAGAAGAATTTTCTAATTCATTTTTCCAATTCGATAAATTAATTCCGTTTTCATCAAACATCATTTTTTTTGAATTTGATAATCCAACCAATTTAATCTCGATATCATTATTTTTTGCTAAAAAATCTTTCTGTTTTTCTAATTGATTTAAAAATGTCGACCCAATATTTCCTACTCCAACATTGAAAACATGAATTGTTTTTTTCAAATGATTAAAAAACGCATCATGTACCGCATTTAAAGCTTTTGACAAATCATTTTCGTTAATCACAACCGAAATATTATACTCCGAAGAACCTTGCGCAATCGCTCTGACATTGATTCCATTTCGTCCTAATGCATAAAATAACTTGCCCGAAACACCAACCATTTTCTTCATGTTTTCTCCAACAATTGCAATAATTCCGAGATTTTCTTCAATTTCAATTGGTTCCAACCATTTTGCTGCAATTTCCAAACAAAACTCTTCTTCAATTAATTGCTTTGCTTTTTCGACTTCATTATGATGAATGGCAAGCGTGATACTATGCTCTGACGAAGATTGCGTAATCAACACAATGTTGATATGATGTTGCGCTAAAAGTGAAAAAAGTTTTCCACTAAAGCCCAATTTGCCAACCAAGCCGCTTCCTTTTATATTGACTAATGCAATATCTTTGATCGACGAAATTCCTTTAATTGGATAATCTGTTGGTTGCGAATCGAACTGAATTTTTGTTCCCTCAAAATCCGGTTGAAATGTGTTTTTAATTAAAATCGGAATTCGAAGTTTAAAAGCTGGAGCCATTGTTGGCGGATAAATCACTTTCGCACCGAAATACGACAATTCCATCGCTTCTGTATACGATAAATTTTCTAACGAAAAAGCTTTGTTCACAAAACGAGGATCCGCCGTCATCATTCCATTTACATCTGTCCAAATTTCAATTTGTTCTGCATGTAAAGCCGCACCAATCAAAGCCGCAGTGTAATCAGAACCTCCTCTTCCCAAAGTTGTCACTCGTCCTTCTTCATTAGCAGCAATAAACCCTGTTACAACTAATAATTTATCCGAATAATCTTTTGCTAATTGTTGAATATTCTGAAACGATTTTTCCTCGATAACATTCGCTTGACCAAAATTATGATCAGTCAAAATATAATCTGATGCATTAATCGCCAATGAATTTCCAACATGCTCTTGCATTACTTTTGCTATTAATAAAGCACTACATCTTTCGCCGAAACTCAAAATCAAATCTTTTGTTTGAGGGCTTAATTCTTTCAGAATTTCCACCCCTTCTAATAATGCTTCCAACTCATTCATCAACAATTTTAATTTTGTTAAAATCGGATTTTGATTCGGCACATCGATTAAAGCTTTTACAATTTCGAAATGTTTGTCTTGAAAAAGTTTTAAATCATTTTCACCAAAATTTCCTGATGAAGCTTCTTCAGACATTTTGGTTAATAAATTGGTCAAACCAGAAATAGCAGACACAACCAAAATAATCGAGTTATTTTGTTGCTTTTCCTGTTTAACAATTTCTACGACCGCGCGGATACCTTCTACCGATCCGACTGATGTTCCTCCGAATTTTAAAACTTTCATAATTTAAATTTTGATCATAAAAAAAGCATCTTCCTTTTGAGAAGATGCTTTTGCATTATTTTTTTAGAATTAAATACATAACAAAACTCCTCTAAGTGTGAACACTAGAAGTCGTCGTAATTGAAATGATTGTATTTAATCCGTTTTGTTTCATTATTGATAACGAATATACAAACTTTTTCAATAAATCATTACGTATTTATTATTTTTTTATATTTATTTCACCGAATCCTTTTTTACAGCCAATGAATCATTTGGTTCAGCAACAGGTTTTACATCACTTGCATAGCCAACAACAATTCCGTCTAGTTTATCAATTTTTCGTACTTTAAAAGTTTCTGTACCTTCTGCTCCTTTAAAAGATACTTTATAAACTGCTTCGTAAACTGTTTTGTCACCATCTTCAAGAGGCGTCATTTTCTCAAAGTTGTAGACATCAACTGGCCCATATTGTTTAACCACCGCATTCAAATCATCCACATTTACGCCTTCTACTTTCGAAAAAAGTGAATCTGGCTTATCTGCTCTGTATTTGTAAACATCTAAAACTGCTTCTTTCACCTTATAATCTGGCAAATCTGATTTTTTATTACATGCTGTTAAAGCCAAAATACCGCCAACCATAAGTAATGCACTTGCTTTCATAATTCCTATTTTTTGTGTTAATTGATTATAACTAATGTAAAAATAAATAAGATAAAAAACAAGTATTTTTATTGAAATCAAATAGATAGAAACAAAAAAAGTCGATTCTGTTGCAGAACCGACTTTTGAATATATCTTATTGTAAAATAAATTTTATACTTCAAAATTGACGTAAAAACCTTCGTGACCTCGAACATTGAAAACGGTATTGTCTTCAAAAATCAAGTATTGACCTTTTATTCCTTTCAAAACACCTTTTATTTCTGGCGTTTTTTTCAAGTTTAATGATTTTACTTTTTCTGGATAAGATAAAACTGGATAGTCTAACTTCCAAACTTCTGGCTCATCAACCAAAAATTTTTGAAAATCTGGATTCACTTCATTTCTGATTTCGTGATACTTTTCGAACAAATTAATTTCTGGCACATCGTTTTTCAACATTCTTTGCCAATTTGTTTTATCAGCAATAACATTTTTCAACGAAACCTCTATCATTCCAGCTTCGTAACGATTATCCGTTCGCGCAATAATAATAGCTTCTGAAGCTCCTTGATCGATCCAACGTGTCGGCACTTGCGTTAAACGCGTTACACCAACTTTTATTCCTGATGAATTTGCCAAATACACAATATGCGGTTGCAATTCGAATTTCGTTTCAAACTCTAAATCACGTTGCGCAATTCCCAAATGTGCTGTAGAAAGTTCTGGATTGATAATACTTGGATTAGCTTCTGGAACTGTAAAAAAACAATTTTTACAATATCCCATCTGATAAATCTCTTTGTCCTCGTGACAGTTTAAACATTCGTAATGATCAAAGTTAATCTTGATTTTTTTTCCTAACAATTGATTCATAACAATAAAATCATTCTTGAAATTCCAATAATAATTGATTGGCGTTCCATTTTCAGTTGTCATTTTACGAATTTGTCCTTCAAACTGCATCTTGCTAAAAAAGTTTAATTAATTTTGTGTAAATCTACAAAACTTTTAGCGGATGGGAATAGTCAATAAGATTATGGAAATTATGATGCGTAGCCGAATGAATATCATCGAGGAAAGTATCAAAAATCCAGTTGGTACGCAAGAACGTGTGTTATTTGAGAATATCAAAAAAGCCAAATCGACTATTTACGGAAAAGAATTTCATTTTGACGAAATCAAAACGACACATAAATTTCAAGAGCAAGTCCCTGCAGTGCATTACGAGGATTTTCAACCTTATATTGAATTAGCAAGAAAAGGTGAAAAAGATGTTACTTGGCATGGAAAAATAAAATGGTTTGCGAAATCTTCTGGAACAACAAATGCCAAAAGTAAATTTATTCCGATTAGTAATGAATCCTTAGAAGATTGCCATTACGCAGCAGGAAAAACAATGTTTGCATTGTACTTAAACGCTTATCCCGAAACGGATATTTTTATGCACAAAAACCTAAGAATTGGCGGAAGTAGTGAACTTTATCAAAAATATGATACGCGTTTTGGTGATTTATCAGCTATTTTGATTGATAATTTGCCTTTTTATGCAGAAATGAAAAATATTCCGAATCGTGAGATTTCTTTAATGTCTGATTGGAATGTAAAGATGAATGCTATTATTAATGCAACAAAAAATGAAGATGTTGGTTCTTTAACTGGTGTTCCTTCGTGGATGTTAGTCGTTTTGAATAAATTATTAGCCGAAACTGGAAAGAATTATTTGGACGAATTATGGCCAAATCTCGAAGTGTTTTTTCATGGTGGAATCAGCTTCAAACCTTATGCAGAAAACTATAATTTAATTACTCAGAAAAAATTAAATTATTTCGAATTATATAATGCTTCCGAAGGTTTTTTTGGAATTCAGGATCAATTGCACAGCAAAGATTTGTTGTTATTATTAGACAACGGAATTTTTTACGAATTTATTCCAATGGAAGAATTTGGTTCAGAAACTCAACGATTTTTAACAATTGGAGAAGTTGAAGTTGGTAAAAATTACGCCATGGTAATTACAACAAATGGAGGTTTATGGCGCTATATTATTGGTGATACAGTTCGTTTTACGTCTACAAATCCACACAGAATTGTTGTTTCTGGACGAACAAAACATTATATCAATGCATTTGGAGAAGAATTGATGATAGAAAATGCAGAAGAAGCTTTGAAACGTGCTTGTATGCAAACAAATTCGATCGTTTCTGAATATAGTGCTGGTCCAATTTTTATGCAAGGAAAAGAAAAAGGCGCTCACGAATGGATAATAGAGTTTGATAAAGAACCTCAAAATTTTGAGCAATTTATTGATTGTTTAGATAAAGGTTTGCAAGAAGTTAATTCCGATTACGAAGCAAAACGTTACAATAATATGACACTTAATCGACCGATTGTACACAAAGCACGCACAAAATTATTCATCGAATGGATGGCTTCAAGAGGTAAATTAGGTGGACAAAATAAAGTTCCTCGTTTATCAAATACAAGAGAGTTTATTGAACCATTAATTGAATTAAATAATCGATCATAATAAAAAAGAGAATCAATACGATTCTCTTTTTTTGGTTTAAAATAAATAGGATAATTACCTCGAAACAAGTAAATTTACTATTAAGAGAAAAAATACCTATTAATGCGAAGTACGAATTTATCTGAACTTAAGTTCCACCAAATTGTGGAAAATAAGTTTCAAATTTACAACAGTCTCTTTATGAGTCTACCCTACGAAAAAATGCAAAACATCGGATCGTTGATCCCGTTTTTGTATGATGAAAGTCAAAAAGGTTTACCTGAAGGTAAATCGCCAAATGAAATCATCAACAATTTTTTTGAGAAATACACCGATTTAAAAACCGAACAAGAACAAATCGATTTGATGTTTCGAATGATACAATACATCGAGCGACAAGTTGTTTTGTTTGATAGTATCGAAGATGCTGCATTTCCGTCATTACATTCCGAAAATGAAAAAGGAAGTTTGGAAAGCATTTACCATATTGCACAAGCGCAAGGTAAAATGGAGCAAGTAAAAACCAGAATCGAAGATTTTGTGACGAGAGTTGTTTTTACAGCACATCCAACGCAATTTTATCCGACAAATGTTCAACAAATTATTCAGGATTTACGCGATGCAATTCAACAAGATTCGGTAAGTAAAATTGATTTATTGTTGCAACAATTAGGAAAAACACCTTTTATCAACGAAGAAAAACCAACTCCTTACGATGAAGCTGTTTCTATTATTTATTATTTGAGAAATGTATATTATCAAACAATTGGACGATTGTATAACGAAATCAACCAATTGTTTTTTACAGAAAGTGAACCTCTAAAATCTCCTGTTATTCAATTAGGTTTTTGGCCTGGAGGCGATCGCGATGGAAATCCATTTGTAACAGCAGAAATTACATGGAAAGTTGCAAGTTTATTGCGTACAAGTATCTTAAAAAATTATTACAATCATCTTAAAATTGTTCAACGTAGATTAACATTCAAGCATGTTACAGAACCTTTGAAAGCGTTGAGTAATTTGATTTACGAAAATATGTTCAATGAAAATGGAACAATTACAATTGATGAAATCAAGACACGTTTACAGACTATTCGTACAATTTTGATTGAACAACACAACGGAATTTTCTTGGATATTTTAGACGATTTTATCACACGTGTTGATATTTTCGGGTTACATTTTGCTTCGTTGGATATCCGTCAAGATTCGCGTGTTCATCAAAAAGTAATTAACCAAATTATTGAAAAATATACTGGAATTAATCTGAAAGATTTAAGCGAAGCAGAACAAATCGAATTGTTAACAAATCCTTCTTTTACAGCTAAGCCTGAAGATTTTGAAGATGATATTGTCGTCGATACAATCAGAAATATTTATCAATTAAAAACGATTCAGCAACGAAATGGTGAATTAGGTGTTAACCGATACATTATTTCAAATTCTGAAACCATTTTCGATGTCTTAAATGTTTACGCTTTATTCAAATTTTGTGGTTACAAAGATGACGAAATTAAGTTTGATATTATGCCACTTTTCGAGACGATTAGAGGTTTAGATGGTGCTGAGAATACGATGAATAAATTGTATAATCTACCAATTTATGCACAACATTTAGAACGTAGAAAACAGCGTCAATCGATTATGCTAGGCTTTTCGGATGGGACAAAAGATGGCGGTTACATCAAAGCGAATTGGGAAATTTATCGCACCAAAGAAATCCTTTCGAATGTTTCGGATAAAAATCAAATCGAAGTTATTTTCTTTGATGGTCGTGGTGGACCTCCTGCACGTGGCGGTGGAAAAACACACGAATTTTATGCTTCTCAAGGGAAAACAATTGCGAATCACGAAATTCAAATTACGATTCAAGGGCAAACAATTACGTCGAATTATGGAACAATGCCGCAGGCAAAATATAATTTTGAACAATTGTACACGGCTGGTATCATTTCGGATGTTTTCTCTACAAGCACAAGTCAGATTTCGCCAGATGAGCGAATTTTGATTGATAAATTAGCCACAATTAGTTATCAGAAATACGAAGATTTGAAAGCGCATCCTTCATTTTTACCTTATTTAGAAAATATGAGTACGCTTAACTATTATGGAAAAACGAATATCGGAAGCCGTCCGAGTAAACGAGGTGGTGATAAAAAATTAGAGTTCGATGATTTGCGTGCTATTCCATTTGTGGGTTCTTGGAGTCAATTAAAACAAAATGTTCCGGGATATTTTGGTGTTGGAACAGCTATAAATGAATTGAAAAAACAAGGTCATTTAGAGGATGTAAAAGATTTATTCAAGAATTCGAGCTTCTTCAAAACATTGATCCAGAATAGTATGATGTCGATGGAAAAAACTTATTTTCCATTAACATCTTATATGAAAAATGATCCTGAATATGGTGAATTTTGGAATATTTTGCACGATGAATTTGAATTATCAAAAGCATTATGTTTAGAAATTTCGGGTTACACAGAATTGATGCAAGACGAACCATTGAACAAATCTTCGGTACAAATGCGCGAAAAAATTGTGTTACCATTATTAACGATTCAACAATTTGCGTTGAACAAAATTCATCATGAAAGTGAGTTCAAATCAATCTATGAGCAAATTGTGATGCGTTCGTTATTCGGAAATATTAATGCGAGTCGAAATTCGGCTTAATTTTCAGAATATCTTAATACCTTCGCAACGATGGAAAAGATTATTTTAGGGATTGATCCTGGAACAATGGTGATGGGTTTTGGTTTGATTGAAGTCAAAAATAACAAAATAAAGTTGATTACTTTAGACGAATTGTTGTTGCACAAACTTCCGAACCAGCAAACTAAATTGAAAAAGATTTTCGAAAAAACTTTAGCCATTATCGATCAATATCATCCTGATGAATTAGCCATTGAAGCGCAGTTTTTTGGCGTTAATGTTCAGTCTATGTTAAAACTTGGACGTGCACAAGGCGTTTGTATTGCCGCTTGCCTGCATCGCGATATGCCTGTGGTAGAATATGCGCCAAAAAAAATTAAGATGGCGATTACTGGAAACGGAAATGCATCAAAAGAACAAGTTGCGGGCATGTTACAACATTTACTTGGTTTGAAAGAAATTCCGAAACGTTTGGATGCCACAGATGGTCTTGCCGTTGCGGTTTGTCATTATCTAAATTCGGGTAAAACAACTGGGACGTCAAATTCTTATTCGAGTTGGGATGCCTTTGTAAAAAATAATCCGAATCGAACAAAATAAAATATATTTGTAGTAGAATTAGCAACCTAATTCGTAAAACATAAAACACATCAAATGAAAAAATATTTAATCGCAGCATCAGTTTGTGCAACAGTTTTCTCTTCAGTGTTATTTTCTTGTAAAGATTCGACTGGAAAAAACAATACTGCAATCACTGAAATTGTTTCGAAAATTGAACAAAACAAATACAAAATTGGCGACAAAATCAATATTCCTTTAACTAATTTAGATGGAATTACGAAAGTTGTAGTTTCAGTGGATGGACAAGAAGTTCCTGCTGATTTTACGATTGACGGGAAAACAATTGGATTAGGAAATCATACGGTTAATTTGAAATTCTTCAAAGGAGAAGAAGAAACAAATTCGCGCGATTTTACGTTTGTGGTTTATGCAAATGAGCCGGCTGCGCAATGGAATTATGAAATTGTAGGAACTTATCCACATAATCCAGATTATTTTACGCAAGGTTTTTATTTCAAAAACGGAAATATTTTCGAAGGAACTGGACTTCGCGGAGGAAAAACACGTTTGATTGAATATAAATTGGGGGCAACTGAACCTACAAAATTATATCAAATTAAAGACGATGTTTTTGGAGAAGGAATTACAGAACTGAATGGTTTTATTTATCAATTAACATGGCAAGATCGTGTCATTTATAAATATGATTTGAACTTTAATCAAGTTGAAAAATTTGATATGCCAGCTCAAATTATCGAAGGCTGGGGAATTACTACAATTGGTAAAGAATTGGCTATTACAGAAGGTTCTCAACGTATTCATTTTTTCGACGAGAATTTTAATTATTTAAGAACTGTTCAAGCTTTTGACAGTCAACAACCATATAGTTATTTGAATGAAATTGAATACCACGATGGTTTAATTTATGCAAATGTTTACCTAAAATCTGGACACGCAGATAACAGTAATATCGTGGTAATAGATCCGCAAACTGGCGCTGTAAAAGCTGAGTTCAATTTTGCTGAATTGAAAGGAAAACAAGGAAATCCACAAGCACAAGAATTGAACGGAATCGCTTTCAAAGACAACGGAAATATGTTAGTTACTGGAAAGCTTTGGGACAAAATCTTTGAAGTGAAGATTAAGAAATAATTTCCTTAACACATAAAAAAGCAAAAAGCTCGACCTGCAAAATCGAGCTTTTCTTTTTCAAAAATCATCTAAAAAATTATAAGTAAAAATTTATGGTTACGAAAGATCTATAACCAAAATTGATCTTTCCAATCTGTGTTAGTTAAAAGTGAATTAAATTGTTCTTTAATTACTTTTAACTTTTTTTGTGTTGCATTTTTCTCAAATTCAGGAAACATTTGTTTCTCCTCAAATCTGATATGCAAATCCAATTCTTCTTCGATATAAATCAAACTTTTCATCGGATTTTTTGCATCTATTTTAAACAAGCGTCTCAAACGTCTATGTTCTTTCAATGCTCTTTTTACCAAGTAATGATCTTCATCTAAAAGCGAAAACAAGTAATTTTCTTCTATCTCAAATTTTTTGAATAATACTTTTTCCCCATACCAATTTACATAATCAACAATTCGTTGAATATCGACTCCTTTATCTATTCCAGCACGAATATTCCAACAAAAAAATAATGTTTTATGATGCCTTTCGCACGCTTCATTTAGATTTACTGTTACAGTATAACTCATCTGAGAAGCAGTTGTTTGAGGAAGTTCTATTAATAGGTTCATTGTTATAATTTTTTAATTCGGATAATCGGATATTTTTATCTTATTTTTAATCAAATTTTTTTAATGCTTAAGAAAAGCAATTCCTTTCTCTAGATCATCAATCAAATTAAACATCGATGTCTTTTCTAGCATACCTCGCAAATCATTACGAATTGCAAAAACACGGCTATGTAAAGCACAAGGTTTGTTAGCATCGCATTCTACTAAACCTAAAATGCAACTATGATAAAGACCATCTCCGTCAATCGCTTTGATGATATTCACTAATTTGATATCTTCTAAATGCGCTGCATCCATTTGGAAACCTCCCATTTTTCCTTTGACAGATGAAATCACATTTGCTTTAACTAATTGTTGAAGAATTTTGGCTGTGTAAGCTTCTGGAGAATTAATCGAATTTGCAATTTGTTTTAAATTGACTCTCTTTCCTTCTACAGATTCTTGTGCAATAAACACACAAGCCTTAATTCCATATTCGCACGCTTTAGAAAACATTAATTTCTTTTATTCATTATAAATTATGAAGCAAATATACAACTAATTTTAAATCGGACAAATTTATCTTATTAAATTTTTAAAAATAAAAAACCACTCAAAAATGAGTGGTTTAATATTATCTGAAAAGAAAATTTCTTAATCTTCGTCTTCGTCTTGATCAGCATCCTTAACAGCGTTACGAGAAGTACGAATAGCTACTACTACTGCGTTATCTGGATGAGCGAATGTGTAGTTATCATTTTTCAATGTTTCTACATACATTTTGTGACCAATTCTCATTGGAGTGATATCGATTTCGATTTCGTCTGGTAAGTTTGCTGGAATAGCACGAACTTTTAATTTACGCATGTTGAAACGTAAAACCCCACCAGCTACTAAACCACGAGCACGTCCTACTAAACGAACTGGAACTTCCATAGTTACCGGTTTGTCCTCGTTTAATTGGTAAAAATCTACGTGTAAGATTTTATCCGTTACTGGGTGAAATTGGATGTCTTGTAAAATTGCTTGAATTTTAGCTCCATCAGCTAACTCGATAGTTGCTGTATGAGCATCTGGAGTGTAAACTAATGATTTGAATGCTTTTTCATCAGCTGAAAAGTGGATAGGCTCTCCAGAACCGTAAACCACACAAGGTACTTGTTCAGCATTACGTAGGTTACGTGTAGCCACTTTACCTAAGTCTTCTCTTTTTACACCTTGAATTGTAATTGACTTCATAATAATATGTATATAATAAAAATAATTTAATTTTAAGCTAAATCATTAGATAACAAAGCGTTGACTAATAGATTTATTACTATGTACTAAATGCATAACATCAGCAAAAAGCGGAGCGCAAGATAATACTTTTATTTTAGATACGGAAGTATTTTTTAATGGAATACTATCAGTTATAGCAATTTCCGTTAACAAAGAGTTATCAAGACGCTCATAAGCTGGTCCAGATAAAACTCCGTGTGTTGCAATTGCGCGAACAGATTTTGCTCCTTTTTCCATAATCAATTCAGCAGCTTTTGCAAGTGTACCCGCTGTATCAATCATGTCATCCACTAAAATAACGTTTTTACCTTCAACCTCACCGATTAACATCATGCTATCAACTTGGTTTGCAACTTTACGTTCTTTGTGACAAATTACGATATCTGCATTAAGGTATTTAGCATATGTATTTGCACGTTTAGCACCTCCCATGTCTGGAGAAGCGATACAAATATTATCTAAACCTAAACCTTTGATATATTCAACGAAAATTGTTGAAGCAAATAAATGATCAACAGGAACTTCAAAAAATCCTTGAATTTGATCAGCGTGTAAATCCATAGTCATTACACGAGTTGCTCCAGCTGTCATTAACATTTTTGCAACTAATTTTGCTCCAATTGGCACACGTGGAGCATCCTTACGATCTTGACGAGCAAAACCAAAATAAGGAATAACAACTGTAATACTTTTAGCAGATGCGCGTTTTGCTGCATCACACATTAAAAGTAATTCCATTAAATTGTCTGTTGGTTGCATTGTTGAACCAATTAAGAAAACGCGAGCACCGCGAATTGGTTGTTCAAAAGCGGGTACAAATTCGCCATCGCTAAACTCTACAATTTTAGATTTACCAAGTTCTTGACCATATTGATCGGCAATTTTTTGTGCTAATTCTAATGATCCTCTGGTCGAAAAAAGAAATGCTGATTGTTCCATTGTTTGTTTTGGGAAATATTTATGCAAAAATAATTTAAATGATTTAAAAATGATATAAGAAAATCAAAAATTAATTTCGGCACAATTATTGAATATTTTTTAAACAAGTTAAAATAATCATAAAGACATAATCATGACTTTCGTTAGTTATAGTGTTTTTTAACAGTTTTTGATTGATTCGTTTTTAAGTATTTATATAAATTTGCAATTAAATATATCCTCATGAAAAAGATTTCATACCTATTAAGTGTAATTGGATTAGGGATTTTTGCTCAAGCGCAAGAAGTTACTGAAACAGTTAACAATGATTACAACAAATGGTCTATTGAGGCCAATGGTGGAGCAAACAAAGCAACTAAAGGTTTTTCTAATGGTTACTTTATGCAAACTCCAAGTTTTTACCATGTAGACTTAGGTGTTCGTTATATGTTTAATCCTAAATTTGGTTTAAAATTAGACGGAGCTTATGATCGTTTAAAAGAAGGTGAAGATTCTAAAAGATTTAGAACAAACTATTACCGTGTAGACTTACAAGGAGTAGCAAATCTAGGTCGTATTATGAACTTTGAAGATTGGACTAAATCTATTGGTTTATTAGCACATGCAGGTGCTGGTTACTCTTGGATGACAAGAGAAGATGATGGTTTGTTTGATAATGCAGATAATATGGGTAATATTATTGTAGGTTTAACACCTCAATTAAAATTATCTGATCGTATTGCATTAACAGGTGACGTTACTTACATCAGAAACATTCGCCAACAAAACAATTATGACTTCACTTCTAAAATGGATACAAGAGGTTTAGATGGCGATATGTGGAATGCTACATTAGGTTTAACATTCTATCTTGGAGGTAACCAGAAACATGCCGATTGGACTTTTGAAACTACAAGAAAAGATTTAGAAGACAGAATTGCCAACATCGAACAAATGTTAAAAGATACTGATGGTGATGGTGTTGCTGATTACTTAGATCAAGAGCCAGATTCAGCTCCAGGCGCTGTTGTTGACACTCACGGTGTTACAATTGACCACAATGGAAACGGAATTCCAGATAATATTGAAGAATACATTAAACAAAATGCAGGAGGAAATACAACTATCGTTAATGATGCTGATTTCTTAGAGCAAATGATTAACTCTGGTATTATCAACGTTTACTTTGATTACAATTCTGATAAACCATACCAACAATCAGTTGGAGGTATCAAATTTGTATCTGAGTACTTAAAAGCTAAGCCAAATGCTCAAATTGACATTTTAGGTTACGCTGACCCAGTTGGAAGTGATTCTTACAACAAAAATTTATCTCGTAGAAGAGCAGAAAATGTAAAAGCTATTTTAGTTAGTCAAGGAGCAAATGCTTCTCAATTAACTACTGTTGGTGAAGGGGAAGATAAAGAGTTCAAAAACTCTCAAGTTTCTTCTCATCAATTAGCAAGAAGAGTTGTTTTCAGAGTAAAATAATTCTCTCTTAATTTAAGATATTAATCAGGGATAGATTTTTCCATTTTTTGGAGTCTCTATTCCTGATTTTTTTATTATCTTTATCACCACTTAAATTACTAAAATATTGAATCCTTTTAACCAACACTTTAATGCTCCTAGATGGGTAGTATTAGTGCTAGACATACTTATAGTTTTCTTTAGCTATGTAATAACCAATTTTATACTTAATAGTTTTCTAAATTCTTTTAGTTTAGAAAAATTATTATTTAAATTACCATTTGTTGTAGCAGCATATACTCTATGTTTCCTATACTTCAAAACATATAAGGGAATTGTAAAAAAAACGGGGTTAAAAGATGCTGAAAATGTTTTTGTTTCAAATACAACAGCTTTTCTGATTCTTTTCTTCATCTCTTTTATCTATAGACAATTCATTGAATCTAATCTTTCGGAGAACACTCCTGTTTCATATGTTTTCAGAATGTCTTACTCTGTTATCTTTGTCCATTTATTTATTTCAACAGTAATAATGGTTATTGCCAGATTATATTATAAATGGATTTACGATTATTTTTTTTCTAAAAATAAAGCTCAACAAAAAACATTGATTTACGGAGCTGGAGATTCAGGATTAATCACTCGAGATATTTTACAAAACGATACTCAATTTAACTATAAAGTAGTAGGTTTTATTGATGACAAACCTTCTAAAATTGGAACGTTTATCGATGGCGCTAAAATTTATTCTATAAATGATGTTGATGATAAATTCATTGAACGAAATGATATTTCAGAAATCATTATTTCTATTCAAAATATTAAAACTAATGAGTTATTAAACCTTTCTAAATCTTTAGAAGATTTAAATGTTAATATTAAAATAATTCCTCCTATTTCTAATTGGATTGATGGTACATACAAGCCTGCTCAAATCAAACAATTAAAAATTGAAGATTTATTAGGGCGTGAATCAATTAAGTTGAAAAACCCTATTATTAATGAAAATGTACAAGGTAAGGTAATACTTGTTACTGGTGCTGCAGGTTCTATAGGAAGTGAAATTTCAAGGCAACTTGCTATGATGGATTTTGCTCAACTAATTTTGATTGATCAGGCAGAATCGGCTCTATATGATGTTCAACAGTCTTTAAAAAATGAAATTTCTGAAGAAAAACAAAATAGAATAGATTATATCGTTTCGAGTGTAAGAGATCGAAAACGAATGTTAAGCCTTTTTGATAAATATCATCCGCAAATTATTTTTCATGCAGCTGCATATAAGCATGTTCCGTTGATGGAAAAATTTCCTTATGAGGCAATCAACACAAATATTTATGGAACAAAAATAATTGCTGATTTAGCAAATGAATTTGGTGCTGAAAAGTTTGTAATGGTTTCTACTGATAAAGCTGTAAATCCTACAAACGTGATGGGCGCAACTAAACGAGTTGCCGAAATTTATGTAAATTGTACAAATGAAATTTCTAAAACTAATTATATTGTCACACGATTTGGTAATGTGTTAGGATCTAATGGATCTGTAATACCTTTATTCAAGCGTCAATTGGAAAACGGAGGTCCATTAACTGTAACTCATCCTGATATTACACGTTTTTTTATGACAATACCAGAAGCGTGTCAGTTAGTACTTGAAGCAGCAATAATGGGAAAAGGTGGCGAGATTTTTGTATTTGATATGGGCGAGTCTATGAAGATTATTGATCTTGCTAAAAGGATGATTAAACTTAGTGGATTTAAATATCCTGAGGAAATTGATATAAAAATTGTAGGTTTACGCCCAGGTGAAAAAATTTATGAAGAATTATTAGCCAATGATGAAAATACAGTTAAAACACATCATGAAAAAATAATGATAGCAAAAGTTAACACAAACAAATGTCAAGACAATAAAAAACTAATTGAAGAACTATGCTTAATGTCATCAACTATTGAAAAACATGAACAAGTCATGCATTTAGTGGCTAAAATAAAAGAGATAGTACCTGAATTTAAATCTCAAAACTCCGAATTTGAAAAACTTGATAACTTAATTTATGAAAAATAAAATTTTCCAATTTTTATGTCTTCTATCTTTAATTGTAGTTACGTCGTGTGGCTCAAGTAAAGAAATTGTTTATTTTCAAACCCCAGAAGAATTAACAACTAATTTTGAACAACATATACCAAAAATACAACCAACAGATCAATTAGCAATTGTTATATCTGCTGCTGATGTTGCAGCTGCAGCACCTTTTAATCAATTAAGTACAATTCAAACAACCGCTAATAGTAATACATTATCTCCATATAGCCCAACCTATACTGTAGATGAAAATGGAGAGATTAGTTTACCTATGATTGGAAATATAAAGATTGGTGGACTTACAAGAAGTCAAGCGATTGAAATAATAAAAACTAAAGTAAGTAAATATATAGTTAATCCAGGTGTTAATGTAAATTTTGTAAACTTCAGAATTAGTGTATTAGGAGAAGTAGCTCGTCCAGGAAGTTTTATTGTTCCGACAGAAAGAATCACACTTTTGGATGCTTTAGGTATGGCTGGAGATCTTACCATTAAAGGGAAACGAGAAAACGTAACGGTGATTAGAGAAAGTAATGGAGTGAAAGAACGTTATAATGTTGATTTAACTTCTGAATCTGCTCTCAATTCTCCTGTTTATTATTTAGCACAAAACGATGTGGTTTATGTAGAGCCAAATTCTGCACAAGTTTCTGCATCAAAATTTACACCTAACTATTCGTTATGGATTTCGATGGCAGGTGTTATTATTTCTGTAATTTCTGTATTAACAAGGTAAGATGAATCAAATTAATAATTCGACAAATAACTCTTCTTTTGAAGAAGAAGAGAATATTAATCTTAGACAAGTTTTAGAGCAATATTTATATTATTGGAAATGGTTTGTTTTGGGATTAATCGTAGCCATTATAGGGGCGTTATTTTATTTAAAATATACACAAAAACAATATCAAGTTTCTGCAAAAATCTTATTAAATGAGAAAGAATCAGCGGCGGGTGAATTAGCCGGTTTGGCAGATGCAGCAACTATCTTTGGTACGAGTTCTAATGCAGAAGTTGGTGACCAAATCGAAATTCTGAAATCAAGACGTTTAATTTCTAAAGTAGTTGAACAAAATAATTTCAATATTCGCTATTTTAGTGTTGGTAGAATTGCTGAAATTGAAACTACTGCTGCTGAATCGCCTATCAAAATTTTGTTTTTGAATGAAGCAGATAAACTGAGTGAGGAATTATTTGAAGAATTAGAAGTTAAGATAGAATCGACGACTAAATTTAAGCTTTCAAATAAAAATACAAAAGAATCCAACACCTATTCGTTTGGACAAAAGATTAGCACCGATTTTGGTGATATTATTATCAGCCCAAATAAGAATATAGCAAAAAGTATTGATGCCGAATATTTAATCAAGTTATATTCATTGGATTATACAATAAGTTATTATCAGTCAAAAATCCAGATTGAACCTAACAGCGATAAAAATTCTAAAGTTGTTAACTTTAACTTAGTTGGAACAGTACCGAAAATTTCTAAAAAATTCATCAATGATTTGATTAATCAATACAATTTAGATCTTGTTACAGATAATAATAAATTGACTGAAGCTACTTCTAAATTTATCGATTCGAGGTTAGATATTGTTACAGGCGATTTACAAGGTGTTGACAGAGATTTAGAACGTTATAAATTAAGCAATAACATTACTGACGTTACTTCTGAAGCGAATATTTTCTTACAAAATGCATCAGATAATGAAAAGAAATTATTAGAATCATCTACTCAGCTACAATTAGTTGATTACATGAATTCAGCTTTAAATTCTAACAAAACAGATCTTTTGCCAACTAATATTGGTTTACAAGATCAAACAATTGCGTCACAAATTGCTTCGTATAATGAATTGGTTTTAACGAAAGAAGATATGTTAAAATCTGTTACAAACGAACATCCAAATGTGGTTAAATTACAGGAGCAAATTGGTGATGTTAAACGAAACTTGAAGAATAGTTTGCGTTTGTACCGAAATAATACTCAAACAACTCTAAGCACAATTCAGAACAAACAAAATCAAATAACAAGCAGAATACAAAAAGTACCAAGCCAAGAACGAGGTTTTAGAGATATTTCTCGTCAACAGCAAATTGTTGAAGCTTTATATTTATTCTTATTACAAAAACGTGAAGAGAACGAAATAAAAGCAGCTGCTACACCAGATAATATAAAAGTTATTGACTATGCTTATGATTCTAAGATTCCCGTTTCACCTAAGAAAAGTATTATACTATTAGGAGCTCTAATTCTAGGATTAGTTATTCCATTTATATGTATATATATTTATAAATTATTGAATAATAATGTAAACTCTAAAGAGGATGTTGAAGATGCAGTTGGAGCTCCAATTGCTGGACAAGTACCTAAAAGTGATATTTCTATTATCGAGCAAAATGATAATTCTAGTGTTGCTGAAGCTTTTAGAATTCTTAGAACAAACATGAATTTTTTACTTAAAAATTCAACAGATCCTCAGTCTATCTATATAACTTCTACTACAAGCGGAGAAGGTAAAACATTTATATCAACTAATTTAGCTCAAATATTAACAATGTCAGGTAAATCTGTTTTATTAATTGGAGCAGATATTAGAAGTCCTAAAGTTTTAGATTATTTAGGAATTACTGATCAATACAGACACAAATATGGTGTTACAGAATATTTGATTTCAAATGATATTAATATTAGTGATATCATCATCAAAAATCCTGCTGATTATAAATTTGATGTTATTTATTCTGGACAGGTAGCTCCAAATCCTTCAGAGCTATTGATGAACGGACGTTTTGATGATATTGTCAAATATGGAAAAGCAAACTATGATTATGTATTAATAGATACTGCCCCTGTTAGTTTAGTTACTGATACTTTATTAATTTCTGACAGTGCAGATATTACAATGTACGTTGTTCGTGCTAATTATTTGGACAAACGAATGCTGGCTATTCCTAAAGAATTATATCAAGATAACCGTCTTAAAAATATGGCAATGGTTGTTAACGATGTTGACTTTACAAAAGGATACGGATATGGATACGGATATGGGTACGGATATGGTGAAAATCATAATAAAGGAAACTCTTTCTTTAGTAAACTATTCGGTAAAAAATAAAAATAAAAGCCACTTCGAAAGAAGTGGCTTTTATTTTTATTATAATCTATCTTATTGTCTTTGCCTCACAGCTTCGTAAACACAAATCGCTGCTGCGTTACTCACATTTAGCGAATCTACAAAACCTAACATCGGAATTTTAATCAACGAATCTGAATGATCAGCCCAAAAATCAGAAAGCCCTGTTGCTTCTGTTCCTAAAATAATGGCAGATGATTTTGTAAAATCAGTTTCGTATAAATTTTTCGTTTCATCTCTCAAAAATGTGGAAACAACTTGAATTGAATGAGATTTTAAAAACTCTAAAACAGCCTCTTTACTCGCCGATGCAATTTGATTAGTAAACAATGTTCCAACCGAAGAACGAATCACATTC